>PLAH01000111.1 GCA_003134045.1 Gammaproteobacteria bacterium | reverse complement strand
GCAGCAAAATCAAGTGCACCCCGAAACAAGAAGGGAAGTACAGCTACGTCGCGGGGGCGACTCTGGGGAGTTCCGCATCGTGTCCTCGTCCGCCGTCATCCTGGCTTTTTTCACCGTCCTGCCCGCAGGGCCTTGGCCTTGTGAATAGCGAGCCGTGAGCGGACAGCATAGGTGTCGACTAAGCGGCGAAGCCTCCTCGAAGGTCCGCGGCACCGCTCTAGAGGATCGGCGCCCCGGGTTGTCAACGCACACGGTCCTCCCGCAGCACCCGTATTTATGTAAGCGCCCAATGCAGGTCTGGGTGCAGCGGCAAACAGTTCACAAGGGTACCCTCCTTTTGACAGAAACTACTGGCATGTTCCTCGCGGCATTCTCGGTGCTCGGATCGTTCGAGTTTGCGCCCTACTTGCGCGACTTACATGGCGCGCACAAGCTTATGCGTATTCCATGAATTGCCTCGTCTGACCGCAAGATAACGCTTAGGTATGAATTGCCGATGTCGACATACGTGCAAGCCGCCTCGGTATGATGCAAGCTAGAGATAAATTGATTTCGGCAAGGGTCAGAGTACGAAGAATGTTGTCCAAACTAAAGTCTCCGGGCACCTCGCCTACGGCCCGCAGGTGCCAGGCTTATACAGCGATCGCTTCGCTGCGCAAGGGACTTAAAGTTCTCGCTGATATCGGTCAGCACGGCGCCAACGTCGCGTCTATTGCGAGGCACACTGGGATAAACCGCACGACGATTTACCGAATATTGGCCACGCTTGAGCAGGATGGTTATCTGAACTGCAGTCCAACAAATCATCAGTTTCGACTGTCGCCGAAGGTGCGGCTACTAAGCGACGGGTTCACCGATGTATTGTGGATTGCACAGATTGCGGCGCCGGTCCTAATGCGGCTACTGCACGATACGGCATGGCCAGGAAATCTTGCGACGTTCAATGGACGGTACATGGTGTTCCGCGAGTCGACACATCGATTTAGTTCCTTTTTCGTTCACAAGCCCATGATCGGCCGAGAAATTCCGCTATCGACTGCCCTTGGACAGGCATATCTCGCCTTCTCTGGTGCGAGCGTACGTAAACCATTGCTTCCGGCCTTTGCTGCCGACTGGAAAGCCAACGGGTTTGGTGCAATAGTCCCCGCTGATGCCGAACAGCTGCTGGTAAAGGTGCGAGCGAAAGGTTATGCCACTGCCGTAAGCAGTCTTGAGCCCAATGTTGCTGCCGTTGCCATGCCAATACTCAGCCGCGGTCAGGTGCTTGCCTGCGTGAACGTCGTGATGACACCGGAAGCATTAAGTACACCCGCGGTACTTAAGTCCATACGATCGCAACTAGCCGAAGCAATCCGCACTATCGAGAGGCGCATAGATGGCGAGCTACCTTAAGCTATGAGTTAACGGGAATCTGTCTCGATAACACCTGAACTTCCGATCAACACAAAGGCAACAGTCGCCGCCTCGTTCCCGCGATTCCTCCAAGCGTGGCGGGTACCATGTTGAACGAGCACATNNAATCATATGACCATCGTCGAACTCCACCGAGATAGAACCGTTGAGAACAATGTCGTAATCGATGGTTGGAGTGGTGTGCATGCCCGGATGCTCACGCTCGAATAACTCCGCAAGCCCCGGTAGCAATTTGGCGTATTCTTCACCTGCTGCTAGCGGGTCGAACCCCGGCTCGCGCATGACTGAATCGGGCGGAAACGTGACAAAAAACAAGGTAGTGCCACCGCGCTCCGGCAGAACTGATGTTGCACGCGGGTTTTCGGCAGGCGGTGACCACTTCAGCGACGGATTCGCCGGAGTCCTCCAGATGACGGTTGCTTCGAAGCCCGGAACGGTCTCGAATCGAGTTCGCGGCAACGGTTCGTCTACTACGACAATTGAGCGTTGACCGTCGCGAGCGGCCACTACTCTGCGACCGCCGCCTGAAGCGCTCATTCGTGCACCACAACGACGTTGGTGAAACCACCGCGACGTTGATCGACGGCACTCAACGCGTCATTTATCTTCTCTAATGGGAATCGCTCGTGTTCAAACACGGACAGATCGAGGGTTCCAGCGGCACACATGGCCGCCATGTCTTGTCCCTCGGCGAGGCTGAACCACAAGGAACCAATCACGCTGTTCTGTGAGCACATGAGGCGGTTCATGTCGATCGGCAACGGCTCACTAATCTGTCCTATGTCCACCATCCGCCCACCTCGCCGCAGAGAAGCCAGTCCGTCGAGCGTTACCGCCGCCGGCGCCCCCGGTCCAATAGCATCAAGAAAGATATCAACGCCCAGACCGCCGGTGTGCTCCTTGACCCAATCTGCAATAGGGCGGTCGCCGACCGACAGGATTCGAATTCGACGCGGATCAATCGACTGTAGGCGCTCGAGTAAGCTTCGATTACGAGCGATACAGAATAGTTGGGTGCAGCCCATCGCAAGTGCCAGCACTACCGCGCCCACACCCAACGTGCCCGTCGCCCCGCTTATCAGGACACTTTTGCCTGCGCGAGCACCGCTCTTCAACAAGCCCGAATAGGCCGTTCCAAGATAGCCAAAACGTGCTGCTTCCTCATATGAAACGGCAGGGGGCAGCTTTACGAGTGAGGAGACGGGCGCCGTCATGTACTGCGCAAACCCCGCGTAGGGGTACTCGTCGAAAACCGTGCTCGAGCCTTCGCCGAAACCAAAGTAACCGAGGAACGTGTAGGCATCGCAGTTTGTAAATTCCCCGGTTCTGCACGCCGAACACGCGCCGCAACCAATGCCGGGATTTACATACACCCGATCGCCGACCACGATGTCACGTACGCGCGCGCCCACCTCCGTCACTTCGCCAGCCGCATCAAGACCAAAAATTGCGGGGAAAGGCGGTAGCGGCAGGTACGGATACCACTCCTTCCAATGCGACATGACATTCTTCATATTCGGAATAATGCCGCAGGCTTTAACGCGCACGACGACGTCGGTGGGACGAGGCGTGGGCTTTTCAACCCGATCGATGGAGAATGCGGTGCCGACTTCATGCAGTCGAGCCGCTAGCATAGTTGCCATGATACTTACCCCCGTTGTGCAATCAGAATCGATATCCTAACTCAAGCCCGAAGGTGCGCGGCGGGGCATAAGTGCCCTGCACCGCGTTTCCGGTTAACCCATTATTAACTAAGGCGCTAACTCGAGTTGCCGCATCCGATACGTTGCGGACAAATGCCGTGGTGTACCAGCGCTGCGCGCTGGTGTAGGTCAGAAAGAAATCGCCTTTGGTATAGGCGCCCTGCCTCAGAAGCGCAAAGTTATCCGGTGCAAAATAATATTTACTCGAATAGTCCGCTTCCCCCCTCAGGGCAAGACTGCCGTCATAAACAGACCAGGTGTATTGCACGGACAGATGTGCGCTGAAATCGGGGGCGTTATTCAATGCGTTGCCACTAAAATCAACATTGGATGTCAGGAGTGGGCGCGCGGGGTCAGCGCCCAAATAGTTCAGGTAGCGCGCATGCAGCCACGATAAATATCCATTAATGGCGAGGGGATCAATCGGCGCAGCGCGGAATTCCGCTTCCACGCCATACACATGGGCGGACGCCGCGTTATTAGTGGCGGTTGTGTTTCCAATGATCTGGCTAACTTGCAGATCTTTGTAGTTGTAGAAGAACGTGTCCACATCTGTCGTAAGTCGATTGTCGAGCCACGTCGACTTGAGCCCCAATTCATAATCGGTGAGGATTTCCGGTTGGAACTCGGAGGCAGGATCGGTTCCCGTATCAAATCCGCCCGCCTTGAATCCCTTCGAGTAGGTCACATACGCCATGTTCTTGCTGTCGATCTGGTATTGCAGCCCTGCTTTGGGCGTCGTCGAGGTGTACGTCTCGGCGGGAACTTCTACGCCGGGCGGGCGGGCGGTACTGTCCCCGAGATACGGTTCATCTACCATGACGCCATAAGACTGGAACAGCTTCTTATGCTCATAGCTATAACGAAGGCCCGCTGTGGCTGAGAATCCGGCCCCGATATCATAGGTCGCCTGAGCAAAGGCGGCTTCAGCTTCGGTTTCGAACAATCCCCCTAACTCGAGGAAATCAAACGATTCAGTTGGCGGCCGTGCCACCGGCAAAGGAGCAATCAAATTGAGATACTGACCGCTGAGCAAGATCGAGGCCGGGGCGTAGTGATCCTTTTCGCTAAAGTAATAAACTCCGGCCGTCGCATGTAATTGTGACGACTCATAGTGGGCCTGCAGTTCCTCGCTAAATTCATATGCCGGCTCTCCCGAAACATACTCCACCGCGTTGACGCTATCGGTGAGAGGTGATCTTTCGTATGAGTCCTGTCCTCGGTAGCCTGAAATAGATTTAAAGCTGAAAGGCTCAAGATCCCAGTCCAATACACCCGTGAAAGTCGTCGTATTGAGTTCGAATTTGGGATCGACACCAGCCGCCAGGTCCCAGGGATTGGTGCTGACATAGCCACCGAACAGCTGATACGTGGGAGGGGTTGCCAACGCGCCTGGCAGACCGCTCAGGCCAGCATCGCCAAAGTAGTGGTAGCCGGCGCCGTTATCACTCTCGGTGTAGCGCTCGGCAATTAATGTCACCTTGAAATCAGAAACGGGTTTAAAGACGACGGTGCCGCGCACGCCCTGTGCATGCCTATCATCCACCGGATTACCGGTCACTATGTTCGTTCCATAGCCTCCGCGCGATTCCGAGAATCCTGCAATACGAACCAGGAGCACATCGTTCACGAGGGCGCCGCCGATTGCTGCTTCGACGTCGACGTCCTGGTAGTTGCCCACGATTACCTTCGCATAACCTGAAACATCGTTCGTCGGCATGGTGGTCGTGATATTCACCGACCCTGCCGTCGCATTGCGTCCATACAAAGTACCCTGAGGCCCTCTAAGCACCTCAATCTGCGAGACATCGAACAAGCTGCTGCCTTGGGCAACGGGGCGAGAGACATTCACTCCATTCACATTCACTGCAACTGTGCTATCGAATCCCGGGGTGTAGTTGCTGATGCCGATGCCGCGAACGGTGATCTGCTGATAGCCATCAATTGCCCCCATTTTAAACGTGGGCGCCAAATCAGTGATGTCGGTCAGGGAGCGAACTTGCTCGTCATCCAACGCCTTGCCGCTAAGTGCAGTCATTGAAATGGGGGTACGTTGCAAGTCCGTACTGCGTTTCTCGGCGGTCACCACGATTTCGTCGAGCGGCGACTCAGCACTCTGCGCGGCCTGTTGCTGCGCCCTCTGGGCGGGTTCCGCCGATGCAGGTGGCTGATCTTCCGAGCGAGCACTTGAAGCCAACACGAGGAATGCGCTCACCGTTGTCCAAGCCATTGTTGCGTCCGACAATTTCATATTTTCTCCCCTCTGGAAAGTTACAGCCAGGCATTCAAAATGAGGGGTTGTGAGCGGCCAACAGCAGCCAGTAGCCCGAGATCGAGCTCAGCGTATCGGCACGTCGAACGACATATGGCATTCCTCACCAAAGCGACCTCTAAAGGGCTTCGCCTTAATCTCCCCGTGCCTAAGCATCTAAACTTTTAGTTGGATTGTCAAGCAACGCGGTTGATTTGAACGCTGAGGTTCCGAGCGACGCAGGGTAAGCGGTTAAGTCCGTTAAACATCATGGAAGCATCGAAGCGGGCGCCAAGCGCTGTCTGAAATATGTTCGTCAGGTGAACTTTTTGATGCGTCATTTTGGCTAGTGGTCGCTGGAATGCCCACTTTTACGCAGATCTAGCGACCGCAGATATTTCACGATACGAACAATGGGCCTCTTCGCCTTGCGCCCTTCGGCAGGCGGTGAAATTATGGCGTTAAGGAATCGAGTGTCTGATTGCTCGCTGATATAGAACACGAGGCTAAATGTGTACGGCATCGATACTTTCGCTGTAAATTGCTGGTCGGTTGCCGCTGCCTCGTCGAGCGNNGCGTTTCAAGGGGCGCGCTTTTGCCGATGATGTTGGCTGGGAAGCCGATCGTCTTGTTTCGTAACCCCGACGGCCAGGTCGTGGCGCTCGAGGATCGATGTGTTCACCGCCAAGCGCCTTTATCGCTGGGTCGGCTCGAGCCGCGCGGCCTACGATGCTTGTATCACGGCCTGCTCTTCGGTCCCGACGGACGCTGCCTTGAGATTCCGGGCCAGGATCGTATTCCCCCGACATTCTCGGTGGTCACCTATACATT
>PLAH01000186.1 GCA_003134045.1 Gammaproteobacteria bacterium | reverse complement strand
ATTTCGTCATTATCGATCCGTGCGAATCACTGGACATGGTTATTAGCGAGCGCGGCGGCCGTACGGGCCGCCGCGTTGACGCTTACTCCTTCAATCCTGGCCGGAGATCTGTTCTTTCAAGAGATCTCCCAGGCTGGTGCCGGTCGGTGAGTCGGTCCGATAATTCTGCATGGCCTCTTGTTCCTCGTGGATGTCCTTCGCCTTGATCGACAGCGAGATGCTGCGGCCCTTGCGGTCCACGCCCGTAAACTTGGCCTCGACCTCTTCGCCCACCTTCAGCAGCAGACGGGCATCCTCGACGCGGTCGCGCGACAGCTCGGAAGCCCGCAGCTGGCCGTCCACGCCGTTGCCCAGATCGATGATGGCGCCCTTCGCGTCCACTTCACGAACCACGCCGGTCACGATGCTGCCCTTCGGATGTTCGGCGATGTACGCCGAGAACGGATCCTTCGCGAGTTGCTTGATGCCCAGACTGATGCGCTCGCGCTCCGGATCGATCGACAGCACCATCGCGTCGACCTGCTGAGCTTTCTGGTAGCTGCGAACAGCCTCCTCGCCCGGCATGTCCCACGAGATGTCGGACAGGTGCACGAGACCGTCGATGCCGCCCGAGAGTCCGATGAAAATACCGAAGTCGGTGATCGATTTGATCTGACCGCTGACCTTGTCGCCCCGGTTGTAGTTATCGGCGAATTCCTTCCACGGATTGGCCTTGCACTGCTTGACGCCCAAGCTGATGCGGCGGCGCTCTTCGTCGATGTCGAGCACCATGACTTCGACTTCCTGGCCCACGTGCACCACTTTGGCGGGATTGACGTTCTTGTTGGTCCAATCCATTTCCGACACGTGCACCAAACCCTCGACGCCCTCCTCGATCTCGACGAAGCAGCCATAGTCGGCGATGTTGGTGACCTTGCCGAACAGCCGCGTGTTGGCGGGATAGCGCCGCGCGATGTTCTGCCAGGGGTCCGCACCCAGCTGCTTCAGTCCCAGCGAGACACGCTGGCGTTCGCGATCGAACTTGAGGATGCGCACGTCGATCTCTTCGCCGACCTTGACCACTTCGGAAGGATGCTTGACGCGCTTCCAGGCCATGTCGGTGATGTGCAGCAAGCCGTCGATGCCGCCCAAGTCGACGAATGCGCCATAGTCCGTGAGGTTCTTGACGACGCCCTTGACCGCGGCGCCCTCTTGAAGATTGTCGAGCAGAGCGGAACGTTCGGCGCTGTATTCCTGTTCGACCACCGCGCGCCGCGACACCACGACGTTGTTGCGTTTCTGATCGAGCTTGATGACCTTGAATTCGAGCGGCTTGTTCTCGAGATACGACGGATCGCGGACCGGACGCACGTCGACCAACGATCCCGGCAGGAAGGCGCGGACGTTGTCGATCTCGACGGTGAATCCGCCCTTGACACGGCCGGTGATGATGCCGATGACGATCTCTTGCTTCTCGAATGCCGTCTCGAGGCGCGTCCAGGTTCTTGCGCGCTTGGCCTTTTCGCGGGACAGACGGGTTTCGCCCGAGCCATCCTCCACGCTGTCCAATGCAACCTCGACGGTCTCGCCGACGACGACTTCGATCTCGCCCTTTTCGTTCTTGAATTGATCGGCCGGAATGACGGCCTCGGACTTCAATCCAACATTGACGATGACGTAGTCTTGGCCGACTTCGACGATCAATCCGTTGAGGATGGTGCCAGGACGAATGCGCTGGCTCGCGATGCTCTGTTCGAACAGTTCCGCAAAACTTTCTGTCATGTTTTCTCTTAACTACTAAAGCCCTCGCACGTCCCGTGTGCGTCTGGGGTTACCGATGAACGACGGCGATCGTTCCTTGACCGCCGCAACCAAATCTTGAATCTCAGGCGAGCCGCTCATGGACAATTTCAAGCACGCGTCTCACCACCGCATCGACGGGCATTCCGCTCGTATCGAGCAGTACCGCGTCGTCGCTCGCGACGAGAGGTGAGGCGGAGCGCGTGATATCGCGCTGATCACGCTCTGCTATCTCCCGCGAAAGGGCGGCAAGGGTAGCAGCAACCCCCTTTTCTTTCAACTGCTTATGGCGTCTGGCCGCCCGCTCGTCGGCGCTGGCCGTGAGGAAGATCTTCACCCGGGCCGCTGGAAATACCACGGTGCCCATATCGCGCCCGTCCGCCACCAGACCCGGTGGCACGGCAAAGCGTCGCTGACGCTCCAACAGCGCCGCGCGCACCGCGGGCAGCGCCGCCACCTTGGACGCATCGTTGCCCGCCGTCTCGGTGCGAATCTCGCGTGTGACCTCCCGGCCGTTCAGGGAGACGACTTCCTCGCCGGCCGGACCGGAGCCGAACCGAATATCGAAGGTTTGCGCCAGGCGGGCCAAACCCGCGCCGTCGTCCAGACTGACCGCCGCGCGGCTGCCCGCCAGCGCGACCAGTCGATACAGCGCACCACTATCGAGCAGCGCCCAGCCGAGCGCCCGTGCTGCAGCGCGGCTCACCGTGCCCTTGCCCGACCCCGAGGGCCCGTCGATGGTCAGGATGGGCACACCGGACATATCGCTCACCAAGATCCCATGGCCTTACCCATCCTCCGACAGGTTGAACCCGACGGAACGTGCCAGACCGACGAAACCCGGGAAGGAGGTCGCCACGTTCGCGACGTCGCGAATCCGCAAGGGTTTGGCGGCCCGCAGGCTCGCGACCGCAAAGGACATGGCGATGCGATGATCCCCGTGGCTGTCGACGTCGCCGCCGCCGAAAGCCGGGCCGTCGGCGCGGCCCAGAATGCGCATGCCGTCCGGCAGCACCTCGTGAGCCACGCCGAGCGCGGCAAAGCCGGCGCTCATGGCGGCGATACGATCGCTTTCCTTGACGCGCAATTCCTCCGCGCCGGTGATGACGGTCTCGCCACGGGCGCAGGCGGCGGCGACGAACAGCACCGGAAATTCGTCGATGGCGAGCGGTACGAGGGAGGCGGGCACGTGGATCCCTTGCAGCACGGAAGCCCGCACCAGCAAATCCGCCACCGGCTCGGCGCCGCTCTCACGCGGATTCAGAACGTCGATCCGCGCGCCCATGCTGCGCAGGATATCCAACAATCCGATGCGCGTCGGATTCATGCCCACATTCTGAATCAACAACCCATCGCCGCCGGCGCCCAGCAGGCCCGCCACGATGAAAAAGGCCGCCGAGGAAAAATCGCCCGGCACATTGAGCCGCTGGCTCGCCAATGCTTGCGGCGGATATACCGTGGTGCGCAAGCCTTCGGTCGTGACCCGCACGCCGCAGCTCTGCAACATCCGCTCGCTGTGATCGCGCGAGACGGCCGGCGCGACCACCGTGGTGGGCCCGTCCGCATACAGGCCGGCAAGCAGAATCGCGGACTTCACCTGCGCGCTCGCCACCGGCATCGCATATTCGATGCCATGCAGGCGGCGCCCGCCAACGATGTCCACGGGCGGCGTCCCGTCATGCGTTCGCACATCGGCCCCCATGTCGCGCAGCGGCTTGGCGACGCGTTCCATGGGACGTTTCATCAAGGAGGCATCGCCCACCAAACGCGACGAGAAACGCTGCGCCGCAAGCAAGCCCGTGGACAGGCGCATCGCCGTGCCCGCGTTTCCCATATCGAGCGCGTGCGCGGGCGCCGTGAGGCCGTGCAGCCCAACGCCGTGGATCGAGACCTGCGTGGGGCTCGCCTGCTCGATGCGCACGCCCAAGGCGCGCATCGCGTTCAACGTCGCCAGGCAGTCCTCGCTCGCCAGGAAGCCCGTGACTTCGCTCACGCCCTGCGCCAATCCCGACAGCATCAGCGCGCGATGCGAAATGGACTTGTCTCCCGGCACATTCAGCATGCCGGACACGCGATGCGCCGGCCGCGCCTGGTAATCGGCCATCAGAGAACCGCTCGCGGGTACGAGCCTAGAACCTTGTACAGCGAGGCGCGTTCTGCCAACGCCGCCAGCGCTTTCGCCACCGGCGGGTCGCTCACGTGACCCTCGATGTCGATGAAAAACACATAGTCCCACTTGCGCTTGCGCGACGGCCGCGACTCGATGCGCGTCATGTTGACGCGATGCTCCGCCAACGGCTCCAGCAGCCGGAACAACGCGCCGGCATCGTCGGTGCCGCTCGCCGACACCAGCAGCGTGGTCCGATCGGCGCCGCTCGGACTGNNTGCGAGCAAGGTGAGGCCGTAGATTTCCGCGGCAGCGCGGCTGGCGATGGCCGCGGTGCCCCGCTCGTCGCGCGCGCGGCGTGCGCCTTCCGCGTTGCTCGCTACCGGTACTCGCTCGATGTCCGGCAATTGATCGTCGAGCCAGCCGCGGCATTGCGCCAGGGCCTGCGGATGCGCGCAGACGCGCTTGATGTCGGCGATGCTTGCCAGCCGGCCCATCAGGGAATGATGGATTCGCAGCTCCACTTCGCCGCAAATCTTCAATCCGGAATTCAGGAACATGTCCAGGGTGTGATTCACCGTGCCTTCACTGGAATTCTCGATGGGCACCACGCCGAAGTCCGCGACGCCGCCCTCGACCTCGTGGAACACCTCGTCGATGGCCGCGAGCGGCAAGGCCCGCACCGACGAGCCGAAATGCTTGAGTACGGCCGCCTGGGTGAATGTGCCTTCGGGACCCAGAAACGCCACCTTGAGCGGCTCTTGCTGCGCCAGACATGCCGACATGATCTCGCGAAACAGCCGCGCGATTTCCTCATCGCGCAGGGGACCGCTGTTGCGCTTCAGAGCCTTGCGCAAGACATCGGCCTCGCGTTCGGGCCGATAGAAATCGACCGCCTTGCCGGTCGCCGATTTGGAGATGCCGACGAGCTGTGCGAAGCGTGCGCGCTCATTGAGCAACGCATGAATGCGCTCATCGACGGAATCGATGCTGTTGCGAATGTTGGCCAAGTCGGGACGGGGGGCGGCCGCGGGATTCTCCTGCGGCCGCTCGTCGGCGTTGCCCGCCGCTGCCGCCGCGCGGTCAGCCGAACGCACGGTCTTCTTCCCGGCCGGGGTCTTCGAGGTCTTGATCGTACGGCGCGCCATCCGGTTACCTTACCCGTGCCTGCGCTCGAACTCGCGCATGAATGCGACCAGTGCATCGACACCGGCCAGCGGCATGGCGTTGTACAAACTGGCCCGCATGCCGCCGAGTACCCGATGACCTTTGAGATTCTTCAATCCCGCGTCGGCCGCCTGATCGAGGAACAACGAATCCAGCGCCGGGTTCGCCAAGGTGAAGGTGACGTTCATCCAGGAGCGCGAATCCTTCGCCACCGGGTTCGCGTAGAACGCGGACTCGTCGATGGCGCCGTAGAGCCGCGCGGCCTTCACCCGGTTGCGCCCGCCCATGGCGGCCACGCCGCCCTGGCGCTTGAGCCACTTGAAAACCAAGCCCGACATGTACCAGGCGAAGGTCGGCGGCGTATTCAGCATCGAGTGATCGTCGGCCACCGCCTTGTAGTTGAATACCAGCGGCGTGCCGGCGCGGGCATGACCGATCAGATCCTCGCGCACGATCACGATCACCAAGCCCGAGGGGCCGATGTTTTTCTGCGCGCCGGCATAAATCAGCCCGAACCGGCTCACATCGAGCGGCCGGGACAAAATGCTCGACGACATATCGGCCACCAGCGGCACGCCGCCGGTCTGGGGGACGTAGCCGAACTCCACGCCGCTGATGGTCTCATTGGGCGTGTAGTGGAAGTAAGTCGCGCGCCCGCTCAAGTTGAGTTCGCTTTGCGGCGGCACACGCAGATACGGCGCGCCGGCATCGGCGGCCACATGCACCGTGGTGTAGTTGCGCGCTTCGAGGATGGCCTTGTGGGACCAATGGCCGGTATTCACGTAGTCCGTGGTCGAATCCGCCGCGGCCAGGTTCATCGGCACCAGTGCAAATTGGGCCGACGCACCGCCCTGCTGGAACAGCACGCGGTAGTTGCTCGGGACGGCCATCAGCTCGCGCAGGTCCGCCTCGGCCTCTTCCGCCACCCGCACGAACGCCTTGCCGCGGTGGCTGACCTCCATGACGGACATCCCGCCGCCGTTCCAATCGAGCATCTCGTCGCGAGCCTGCTCTAGGACTTCCTTCGGCAGTGCCGCCGGCCCCGGAGAAAAATTGAAAACGCGCATGGCGATCGGCGAACGCTTAGATGTCGGCCGCGGGATCGTCGCCTGGCGCAGCGGCGCCCGGCGTATCGACGCCCGGCACAGCGGCACCTGGCGCATCCGCGTCAGGGCCCGGCACATCGGCAAGCGCCGAGGTTTCCCCGCCCGGCTCATCCGCGCCGCCCGCCTCGTCGGCACCGGCGCTCAAACCGTCGATGCGCTCCAGACCAGAGAGCTGATCGCCCTCCTCGAGCCGGATCAGGCGGACGCCCTGGGTATTGCGGCCCACCACGGAAATGTCCTTCACCGGCGTGCGCACCAAGACGCCCGCCTGGCTCATCAGCATGATTTCATCGTCCACGCTGACTTGCAGCGCGCCAACCATGCCGCCGTTGCGATCGGTGACTTGCAGGGCAATCACGCCCTGGCCGCCGCGGCCATGGGTCGGGTATTCCTCGAGCGGCGTGAGCTTGCCGAAGCCATTCGCCGACGCGGTGAGGATGTAGCCCTGGTCGGCCACGATCAACGCGTTCACCCGCTGATCGTCGCTGAGCTTGATCCCGCGCACGCCCGCGGCTTCGCGGCCCATGGCGCGCACCTCGTCCTCGGCGAAGCGGATGGCCTTGCCGCCGGTCGTGAACAACAGAATGTCCTTGGTGCCGTCGGTGATCGCAACGCCCACCAGCTTGTCGCCTTCATCGAGCGCCACGGCGATGATGCCGTTGGCGCGCGGCCGGGAGAACAGCACCAGCGAAGTCTTCTTGACCGTGCCCAAGCTCGTGGCCATGAAGACGAACTTGCCTTCCTCGAACTCCTTGATCGACAGCATGGCGCTGATGCGTTCGCCCTGCTGCAGCGGCAGCAGATTGACGATGGGCTTGCCGCGCGAGCCCCGGCTCGCCTGCGGCAACTGGTACACCTTGAGCCAGTACAGCTTGCCGTGATCCGAAAAGCACAGCAGCGTGTCGTGAGTATTGGCCACGAACAGCTTGTCGACGAAATCCTCATCCTTGACGCTGGTCGCGGCCTTGCCCCGGCCGCCGCGGCGCTGCGCCTGGTAATCGGACACCGGCTGGGCCTTGGCGTATCCGCCATGCGACAGCGTCACCACCACGTCCTCGGGCGTGATGAGATCTTCGATGCTCAGATCTTCGTGATTGGTCAGAATCTCGGTGCGCCGCTTGTCGCCGAACGTTTCGAGGATGTACTCGAGTTCCTTGCGGATCACATCCAGGAGACGCTCGGGGCGGGCCAGGATGTCCGCGAGATCGCGGATCGTCACCAGCAGCTCCTGGAACTCCGCGATGATCTTGTCCTGTTCGAGTCCCGTCAGCCGATTGAGGCGCATCTCGAGGATGGCCTGCGCCTGGATCTCGGTGAGCAGGTACCCGCCCTCGACGATGCCGAGCACCGCCGTTTCCGCCTCGGGGCGCGTGCTGATCGCTCCGGCGCGCACCAGCATGTCGGGAACGGCGCCCGAATTCCACGGCCGCGACATCAACGCGATTTTCGCTTCCGCGGGCGACGGCGAGGCCTTGATCGCCGCGATGATCTCGTCGATGTTGGCGAGCGCGATGGCGAGACCTTCCAGAATGTGGCCGCGCTCGCGCGCCTTGCGCAACTCGTACACCGTGCGTCGCGTGACGACTTCGCGCCGATGGCGCAAGAACGCATCCAGCATTTCCTTGAGCGACAGCAGCCGCGGCTGGCCGTCCACCAGGGCCACCATGTTGATGCCGAACACGGTTTCCATGGTCGTCTGCGCGAACAGATTGTTGAGCAGAATTTCCGGGACTTCGCCGCGCTTCAATTCGATGACGACCCGCATGCCGTCCTTGTCCGACTCGTCGCGCAGCCCGTCCGATGCGATGCCTTCGATGAGCTTGTCGCGTACCAGATCGGCGATGCGCTCGATCAGCCTGGCCTTGTTCACCTGGTACGGCAGTTCGGTGATGATGATGGCCTGACGGTCGCCCTTGCCCACGTCCTCGAAGTGAGTGCGCGCGCGCACGTGCAGGCGGCCGCGGCCGGTCTTGTATGCGGCGACGATTTCCTGGGCGCCGTTGATGAAGCCCGCAGTCGGGAAATCGGGGCCCGGTACGATCTTCATCAATTCCGCGAGCGTGATGTCGGGATTTTCGATGAGGGCGATGCACGCGCCGACGATCTCGGTCAGATTGTGCGGCGGGATATTGGTGGCCATGCCGACCGCTATCCCTGAGGAACCATTGATGAGCAGATTCGGGATGCGCGCCGGCAATACCGCCGGTTCGCTTTCCGACTCGTCGTAGTTCGGGTTGAAGTCGACGGTTTCCTTGTCGATATCCGCGAGCAGTTCGCCCGCGAGGCGCGTCATGCGCACTTCGGTGTAGCGCATGGCCGCCGGCGGATCGCCGTCGACCGAGCCGAAATTGCCCTGGCCGTCCACCAGCAGATAGCGCATGGAGAACGGCTGAGCCATGCGCACGATGGCATCGTAGACCGACGCATCGCCGTGCGGATGGTACTTGCCGATGACGTCGCCCACGACGCGGGCCGATTTCTTGTAGGCGCGGTTGAAGTCGTTGCCGAGTTCGCGCATCGCGTACAGTACGCGGCGGTGCACCGGCTTCAAGCCGTCCCGGACGTCGGGCAAAGCACGGCCCACGATCACGCTCATGGCGTAATCCAAGTACGATTTGCGCATCTCGTCTTCGAGATTTACGGGCAATATTTCGCGAGCGATCTCGGCCATTTGCGAGAGTCCGGTGAGCCCTTAGGGCTTATATTAAGCGGGTTTAAAGGAGGCGAGACGCGGTCTCAACATGCGGGCAATTCTAGCACACATTGGCCAAGGTCCGAGCCCCCAATGGGGATTAGCCGATATACTTCCGATATGCCCGCCGTTGCCGCCGATCTAAGCATCTCGTCCCGCTGGATTTTGCCCATGACCTCGCCCGACGTGGTCCTCGAGAACCATACCTTGGTGGTACGCGACGGCCGGATTTTGGACCTGCTGCCGAGCGCCGAGGCGCGGCTTCGCTATGCACCCACGATGCACGTGGATAGGCCGGAACATCTGCTGCTGCCGGGATTGGTGAACGCCTGGACGCGGACGATGCCGGCCGCCGGGCGCTTCGCCGGACTGCGCCGGCCCGTCGACGGCGCGCTGCTGTGCATGGCGGAAATGCTGCGGGCGGGCACCACCTGTTTCAGCGACGTGGGCTACTTCCCCGACGAGTCGGCGCGCCTGGCGGCCGAACAAGGCATGCGAATCCTGGTGGGAATTCCGATCGCCGCCGCCTCGAGCCCCTGGGCCGGATCCGCCGACGAGTGCTTGACCCGCGCACTGCGTTTTCGCGACGAATTTCGCGGCCACCCCACGATTGGGACCGTGTTCGCGCCGCTCGGTGCCTGCGGCATCGACGACGTCGCATTCGGCCGCGTTGCCACCCTCGCCAACGAACTCGATGCCGGCATCGTCATCGCGCTCCACGAATCGCGCAGCGAGATCGAGGAGTGCGTGGCGCATCACGGCCTGCGGCCCATCGAACGCCTGCAGTCCTTGGGGCTGCTCACGCCGGCGCTGACCGCGGTGCACATGGTTCACGTGAATGCGGCGGACATTGCGCTGGCGCAGCGCAGCGCCATCGCCGTCAGCCTGTGCCCCGGATCGAGTCTACGACGAGGATTTGGGGCACCGCCCGTGCCAGCGTGGGTGGGCTCGGGCTTGCGCTTGGGCGCGGGCACCGGCGTCGAAACGTCCGCTGCGAGCCTGGATCTGTGGAGCGAGCTGAAGCTGCTCGCCCTGCTGTCGCGTACGCCGCAACCGGGCGGGGCAGCCCTGCGCGCCTGGGACGCCATTGCAGTCGCCACGCGCGGCGGCGCCGCCGCGTTGGGACTCGACGCCGAAATAGGCACCTTGGAAACGGGTAAGTGGGCGGATCTGTGTTGCGTCGATCTGGCGGGCCCCGCGCTGTTGCGCGCGTTCCTGCATGAGCCGGCGCCCGATCCGATCGCCGCATTGGTGTTCAATGCCGGCCGGGACACCGTCAACGATGTATGGGTCGCCGGCCGCCAATTGCTCAACGGCGGCGCCTTCACCCGCCTCGATTGGCCCGAACTTGCGGCGCGCGTGCAAGCGCGGCCGAACCCTGCAACCACCGGAGAACGATCATGACCATCCACGAGACTCAGAGGACGCGCAATGCCGACCCCGCGGAACTCGCCAAGTTCGCGGCGCTCGCCCAAAGCTGGTGGGACCCGAAGGGACCGTCGAAACCCTTGCACGACCTCAATCCGCTGCGGTTGCAGTATGTGGTGCGCATCGCCGCGCTCGCGCAAAAAGACGTGTGCGACGTGGGCTGCGGCGGCGGTATTCTAGCGGAGGCGATGGCGCGCGCCGGCGCCCGCGTGCTCGGCATCGATCTCGCCCAGGCACTCCTCGATGTGGCCGAACTGCATGCGCTCGACGCGCAGGTCGCGGTCGAATATCGCGCCGTCGCCGTCGAGGATCTCGCCGCGGAACGCCCGGCGTCGTTCGATGTGGTGACTTGCATGGAGCTGCTCGAGCACGTCCCTGACCCCACTGCGGTGCTCCGCGCCCTCGCGACGCTGGTGAAGCCCGGCGGCGACATCGTGGTATCGACGTTGAACCGCACGCCGCACGCATTCGCGATCGCCATCGTCGGCGCGGAATACGTCGCCCGGGTGTTGCCGCGCGGCACGCACGAATATCTCAAATTCATCCGGCCCTCGGAGCTCGCGCGCTGGGGCCGCGCGGTGGGCCTCGACCTCATGGATCTGACCGGCATCACCTACAACCCCTTGACCCGAGCATTCCGGCTGTCCACGGATACCCGCGTGAATTACCTCGCCCACTTCCGCACGGCCGCCGCACTCGGATGACGCCGCCGCTGCGCGCAGTCCTGTTCGATCTCGACGGCACGCTGCTCGACACCGCGCCGGACATGGTCGGCGCGTTGAACGCGCTGCGAGTGCAGGAATGCCGGGCGCCGCTGCCCTACGAGGAGGTGCGGGCGCTGGTGAGCCACGGCGCGGGACGGCTGGTCAAATTCGGGTTTCCCGATGCCGACGCGGCCGCGGCCTTGTCCTTGCAGGATCGCTTCCTGGAGATCTATCGGGGCGCCGTCGGCGCCGAGACGCGGCTGTTCGCCGGCATGGACGAGGTATTGACGGAACTTGCGACGCGCGGACTCGCGAGCGGCATCGTGACCAACAAGCCGGCGTGGCTGACCGAGCCGCTCCTGGAGCAACTCGGACTGGCCCGGCGATTCGCCTGTGTGGTCAGCGGCGATTCGGTCGCCGAGCGCAAACCGCACCCGCTGCCGATGCTGCATGCCGCGAAGCTCGCGGGCGTGAGCCCGAGCCAATGCATCTATGTGGGCGACGCCGAGCGCGACATTCAGGCGGCGCATGCCGCGGGGATGCCGGCGCTGGTCGCGACCTACGGCTACCTCGAGCCGGACGAGGATTGGCAGGCCTGGGGTGGCGACGGATTCATCGCGACGCCGCTGCAGCTGCTTGCCTGGCTGGAACGTAACGGACGCCCGTGAGCGGCGAGTTCACAGCGATGCTGGTGGGCGCCGTCGGTCTGGCGGTGGGCGCGCTGGCTGCGCTGCTGTGGCGCGCCCGACGCGAACAGGCGCTGCGCATCGAACTCGAGGTGCTGAGAGCGCGCATCAAGACCGACGACATCGTGAGTGCCGAGCGGGAACAGTCGTTGCAACGCGCTCGTGCACAGCTGCAGGGCGTGTTCGGCGAGCTGGCACGCGACAGTCTGCAGAGCAACAGCGAAATGTTCCTGCAGCTGGCGCGCGAACGCCTGACGCGTCAGACGCTCGACGCAGCGGCGGCCCTGAAGGAACGCGAGACCGCCATCGAATCGCTGGTGCAGCCCATACGCGACGCGCTCGCCAAGACCGAGACGCAGATCCAGAGCATCGAGCGCGACCGTATCGACGCCTTTGCGACCCTCAAGATCCAGATGGAGGTGTTGGCGAGCGGCCAGAGCCTGCTGTCGCGCGAAACGCGCAACCTCGTCACGGCGTTGCGCCGGCCGGATGTGCGGGGCCAATGGGGCGAGATCACGCTCAAGCGGCTGGTGGAGCTGTCGGGCATGACGGCTCATGTGGATTTCACCGAGCAGCATCACCAGATGACCGACGCCGGCGCCATTCGGCCGGACATGATCGTGCACATGCCGGAAAAGCGCGACATCGTGGTCGACGTGAAGACGCCGCTGGACGCCTATCTCGCCGCCGTCGAAGCGCAGGACGATGAGGCGCGCGCGGCGCAGCTGCGGCGCCACGCGCAGATCGTCGGCGCGCGGGTGCGCGAGCTGTCCTCGAAGAGCTATTGGTCGCAGTTCGAGCGCAGTCCGGATTTCGTCGTGCTGTTCCTGCCGGGCGATCAGTTCCTCTCGGCGGCGCTGCAGGAGAACCCGGGCTTGATCGACGAGTCGTTGCGGCAGAACGTCATGCTGGCGACGCCCACCAGCCTGGTCGCGCTGTTGAAGGCCGTCGCGTACGGGTGGAAGCAGACCGCGCTCGCGGACAACGCCGCCGAAATACGCCGCCTCGGTGAGGACGTGTACAAGCGCCTTGCGGTATTCGGCGAGCATCTAGGCCGGCTCGGCAAAGCGCTCGGCAGCAGTGTCGATTCTTTCAACAAGGCCGTGGGCTCGTTGGAGCAGCAAGTGCTGCCGGCCGCCCGCCGTTTTCCCGAGTTGGGCCTGCGCGTCGCCCGCGAACTGGAACCCATCGACCCCATCGGCAGCCTCACGCGCACGCCGCGCGGCGCCGAGACCGACCGCGCGGCGGCTGCGCCCGAGACTGATTCTGAAACCCCTTGAGGAGCCGTACCGCGGCCGCGCGACGCCGGCCGGCAGTGCGCACTATTGGAGCTGGCTGTTCGCCGCGCCTGGGATGCGCGCCCCGCTGCTCGGCATCTACGCCCTGCAGGCCGAATGGCGCGCATTGATGGATCCTGCGACCCCAGTCGAGGTCGCCGGGATCAAACTGCCCTGGTGGCGCGACGAAGTCCGCCGCATGGCCGCGGGCACACCGCTGCATCCCATCACCCGCTACCTCTCGGAACTGCCCAACGTGCCGAACGTCTCGCTGGGAATTCTGGAGGGCGCCGTCGAAGCGACCGCGGCGCAAGTCGCCGGCGTGCCGTTGGAGCGGGCCGGCGAACTCGCGCACCACGCCAACGCCCTGTATGGAACCCCCCTGCTGGTGGCCGTCCAATTGGCTCACCCAGGCGATGCGGGCCCCGCGCGGGCCTGCATCGAGGCCTTGGCGGCCGCCGAATACCTCGCCCGCGCCATCGCCGACTACGTGCGCGATGCGCGCGCCGGCCGCGTGCCGTTCCCGGTCGATGAATTGTTGGCCGCTGGAATCGAGAACGACGACCTGGTCGCCGACCGGGCGCCGCCGCGATTGCAAGCCTACTTGGATGCCCAGCGCCGGCGGGCCGCGGAGTACTTCTCGGCGGCTCCCCGCGCACTTCTTGCCGCCGAACGCCCGGCACTGCGGCACCTCGCCGTGCTGGCAGCGCTCGGCGCGGCCCATTTGCATGGCCGCCGCAATCCGTCGAGCGCGGACTTTCGGCTGGCCGACCTGTATAACGCGTGGAACGCCGCGCGCCGCGCCGCTGCGGCACGTTGATCGAAACGGAGCATTCATGCCGATTCCCAAAGACTTCACGCCGGATTCGAATCTGCTCGACGGCCGCGTCGTTCTGGTCACGGGCGCCACCAGCGGACTCGGGCGCGCGCTCGCCCTCGAGTGTGCCCGCGCCGGCGCCACGGTCGTTCTGTGCGGCCGCAATCCGGCGAAACTCGATCGCCTCTACGATGAAATCGAATCACTGAAGGCGCCGCAGCCGGCGATCGCCGTACTGGATCTCGCGACGGCGACCGCCGTGGATTACGACGCGCTCGCGAAAACCATCGGCAGCGAATTCGGCAAGCTCGACGGCCTGGTGCATGCGGCGGGATTGCTGGGCGATCGAACGCCGTTGGATCAATACGACGTCCCGACCTGGTGCAAGGTTCTGCACGTCAATCTCACGGCGCCGTTCATTCTGACCCAGGTCCTGCTGCCCGATCTGCGCAAGTCCCCGGATGCCTCCGTCATTTTCGTCAGCAGCGGCGTGGTGCGCAATCCGCGGCCATTCTGGGGCGCCTACGCCGTGGCAAAAGCCGGGCTGGAATCGGTGCGCAGCATGCTCGCGCAGGAGCTCGAAGGCGAACGCAACATTCGCGTCAACAGCATCAATCCCGGCCGCATGCGCACGCCCATGCGCGCGGCGGCGTATCCGGCGGAAGACCCGAATACGTTGCCGACGCCGGCCTCGGTCACGGGCCCTTTCTTGTATCTGTTGAGCGCACGCGGCCAGGGCATCGATGGTGAATATCTCGACGCGCAATGATACTCAAGGAGCGATTGCATGCGACCACTCATCACCACCTGCGCGGTCCTGTTATCGGCGTGTCTGCCGGTGCGTTGGGCGAGCGCCGCGCCCGCGCCGAGTCCGGTCGACGAGCGGACGAGCGAGGGCGACTATGTCGTCAACAACTTTCGGTTCGCTTCCGGCGAGACGCTGCCGGAACTGCGGCTGCACTACACCACCTTGGGCAAGCCGCATCGCAATGCCCATGGTCATGTGGACAACGCGGTGCTGGTTCTGCATGGCACGGGCGGTTCCGGCCGCAGCTTGCAGAGCGACAAGTTCGCGGGCGTGCTGTTCGGCAAGGGACAGCTCCTGGACTCGAGCCGCTACTTCATCATCCTGCCCGACGGCATCGGTCACGGTAAATCGAGCAAGCCGAGCGATGGACTGCATGCCCGCTTCCCGCACTACGGCTACGAAGACATGGTCAACGCGCAATATGCGCTGGTCACGCAGGAACTCGGGGTGGACCATCTGCGCCTGGTCATAGGCACCTCCATGGGCTGCATGCAGAGCTTCGTCTGGGGCGAAACTTATCCCGGCTTTGCCGATGCCCTGGCGCCTTTTGCCTGCCTGCCAGTGCAGATCGCGGGACGCAATCGCATGATGCGCTATATGGC
>PLAH01000110.1 GCA_003134045.1 Gammaproteobacteria bacterium | reverse complement strand
ACGTTCTGCTGCTCGACGAGCCCACCAACGATCTCGACATCGAGACGCTGCGCGCGCTCGAGGAAGCGCTGGTGGCGTTCCCCGGCTGCGCCGTGGTCATTTCGCACGACCGCTGGTTCCTCGATCGCATCGCGACCCACATACTCGCCTTCGAGGGCGATTCGCAGGTGGCCTGGTTCGAGGGCAATTACCAGGAATATGTCGAGGATCACAAGAAGCGCAAGGGCGAAGACGCTTCGCAGCCGCACCGCATCCGTTACAAACCGCTGACAGGGTGACCATCAACAATGAGCATTTACATCACGCCGCAAGATGAACTGCATGTCGAGCACCAAGGCATTGCATTGACCTGCCCGCATTGCCAGACGTTGACGCACATTTCGGCGGTCGCCACCCCTAAGTTCGATGACCTCACGCACCGCAAACCGCAGCAAGTAGGCATCGTGTTTCGTTGCGATGCCTGCGGCGAGCCCATCTTCCTGAAATTCACCGCCAACGCCTACACGCCGCTGCGCATCGAGCTGGCGCCGAACTACACCGAGGTCGAACGGGCGCGCGAGAATTTCCCCCTCACCTATCTGCCCGAAGAATCCGAAGAGGTGTTCAGGGAGGCGCTCAGCTGTTATTCCGCCGGCTGCTACAACGCCTTCGGCGCCATGAGCCGGCGCACTGCGCAATCCTTGTTCCGCGAACTCGGGGAACGCGGCAAGCTGGAGCTGTTCGATACCTTGCAGGAAATTCGCTCGCTCGCCGAACTCGACGACGACAGCTTCGCGACGCTGCGCGCGGTGCTCTTCGGCAGCGACAGCGACCCCTGGCCGCACCAGCCGCACTTGAACGCCGAGAGCGCCGGCATCCTGCTCGAAGTCATGCGCGACCTCTTGTATCAGACGTTCGTGCGCAAGGCGCGACTCATGCAGGCAATGACCTTTCGCAAGTACGTGGCGCCCCAGGTGGAGACCAGCAACTGACGGCATCGGGCGCTAGCCGATGGGGAGATAACGCACCGGGCCTGAGTACTGAGAGAGCTTTTTCGTCTATTCCTATCGCAAAATGATACGAATAGCGTCCATAAACGTATCATCCCGCAGCTCCACCGTTCGGTGCGGCCGCTCCGTTAACGCAAGAACGCCCGCGCGTTCCTGAATAGCCGCATCCAGCCGCCATCCTCGCCCCATGACGCGTCGGCCCACGAGTTTTGGACGGTCCGGAATACGCGCTCCGGGTGCGGCATCAGCGAGGTCACGCGACCATCGACGCTGCACAGGCCGGCCAGGCCCAGGGGCGAGCCGTTGGGGTTGAAGGGGTAGCGTTCCGTGGGCTCTTCGTAATGATCCACGTACTGCAGGGAAACCAGGCCGTGCTCGAGCAGCTCCGCGGCTCCGGAGTGCATCGAGAACTCTGCCAGCCCCTCGCCGTGCGCCACCGTGATCGGCAGCACGGACCCCTCCATGCCGGCGAGCAGCACGGAGTTGGAGCGCGGCACTTGCACCAGGCTCAGGCGCGCTTCGTACTGTTCCGAGCGGTTGCGCACGAAGCGCGGCCAGCGTTCCGCGCCGGGAATCAATTCCTTGAGCGCCGACAGCATCTGACAGCCGTTGCACACGCCCAACGTGAAAGTGGCGTCGCGCGCAAAGAACGCCGCGAACTCGTCGCGCGCGCGGCTGTTGAAGAGGATGGATTTCGCCCAACCCTCGCCCGCCCCCAGCACATCGCCATAGGAGAATCCGCCGCAGGCAGCCAGCCCATGGAATCGGGCCAAATGGACTCGCCCCGCAAGAATGTCCGTCATGTGCACGTCATAGGCGTCGAAGCCCGCGCGCGTGAACACAGCCGCCATCTCGGTCTGGCTGTTGACACCCTGCTCCCGCAACACGGCCACCGCCGGCCGCGCGCCCGTCAAAATGTAGGGCGCAGCGACGTTGTCCGCGGGGTCGTATGTCAGGCGCGCGTGCAAGCCCGGATCATGGATATCCAGCAAGCGCGAGTACTCCTCGCGCGCGCACGCCGGGTTGTCGCGCAACTCCTGCAGGCGGAACGACACTTCGCTCCAACGCCGGTGCAAATCAGCAACCGCGGCCGAGTAGATCGGCGCGCCGTTCGCCGCAATGCCGATCGCCGGGCCGCCCGCGGTACCGTGGCCCGCCTCGCTCACCACACGATTGGGCGCGACTCCTCGGTCGAGCGGCGTGCCGCCGCCGACGGGCGCGCCCACATCGCGCGTATGGACGCCCAGCCCATGACGTTGCAACACCGCGAGTGCCTCGGGCGCCCGCGCAGTGGCCACCTGGACGACGGCCCCGAGCTCCTCGCTGAAACACGCAGCGATCGGATCCGCCTGCTCGCCCAGATCGATGTCGAGCCCGCAGTGACTGGCGAATGCCATTTCGAGCAGCGTCAGCAGCAACCCGCCATCCGAACGGTCGTGATAGGCGAGCAGCAGTTCGCGATCCTTGAGTTCTCGGATGGCCTCGAAGAAGTTCAGCAACAGCGCCGGATCGTCCAGGTCCGCGGGCACGCCGCCGGCTCGTTGCATGACCTGCGCCCAGCACGAGCCGCCCAGGCGGTTCTTACCGCCGCCGAGATCGATCAGCAGGAACCGGGACGGGGTCGATACATCCAACTGCGGCGTCAGCGTGCGCCGCACATCGGCCACCGGCGCGAACGCGGAAATGATGAGCGAGACCGGCGAGACCACCGTGTGCGCGCCGTTCGCATCGCTCCAGGCGGTCCTCATCGACAACGAATCCTTGCCCACCGGAATGGTGATTCCCAAGGAGGCGCACAACTCCACGCCGACGGCGCGCACCGTCGCGTACAAGTCGGCGTCCTCCCCCGGCTCGCCGCACGCGGCCATCCAGTTGGCCGACAATCGGATGTCGGTGAGATGCCGCACGTCCGCTGCGATGAGGTTGGTGACCGCTTCGGCGACCGCGAGCCGGCCCGAGGCGGGCGCGTTCAACACCGCCACCGGCGTGCGCTCTCCCATGGCCATGGCTTCGCCCGTATATCCTTCGTAATCGCTTAAGGTGACCGCGACGTCGGCGACGGGCACCTGCCACGGACCCACCATCTGATCGCGGCTCACCATGCCGCCCACGCTGCGATCGCCGATGGTGATGAGGAACGATTTGTCCGCGATGGTCGGCAGGCACAACAACCGGTCCAGCGAGTCCGCCAGCGTCGCCCCCGCGGTCGACAGCGGCGAGTGTCGCTTCGGCAGGGCTTTCACGTCCCGCGTCATGCGCGGCGCCTTGCCCAGCAAGACCTCGATGGGCATGTCCACCGGCGTCGCCGACAGCAACGCATCGTCGACGCGCAGCCGTCCGTCCGCCGTAATCTCCCCCACCACCGCAAAGGGGCAGCGTTCGCGCTCGCACAAAGCCGCGAATGCCGCAGTGCTGCCCGGAACCAGGGCCAGAACGTAGCGCTCCTGAGATTCGTTGCACCAGATTTCCATGGGCGAGAGTTCGGATTCGGCGCTCGGGATCTTGCGCAGGTCGATCCGCCCGCCGCGCCGGCTGTGGGCGATGGCCTCGGGCAACGCGTTCGACAGCCCGCCGGCGCCCACGTCGTGAATCAGCAAGATCGGGTTCGCATCGCCCAGGGCCCAACAGCGGTCGATGACTTCCTGCGCACGGCGTTGAATCTCGGCATTGCCGCGCTGCACCGACGCAAAATCCAAATCCGACGAGCTCTGCCCGCTGCCCACCGACGACGCCGCGCCGCCGCCCAAGCCGATGAGCATCGAGGGGCCGCCCAATACCACCAGCGGCGCGCCCACCACCACCTCACGCTTCTCGACGTCGCCGCGGCGAATATTGCCGAGGCCGCCGGCGATCATGATGGGCTTGTGATAGCCGCGGGTCACCTCGCGCGTCCCTTCGCGCGACCGCTGCTCGAAAACGCGGAAATAACCGCAGGTGTTCGGCCGGCCGAACTCGTTGTTGAAGGCGGCCGCGCCCAACGGCGCCGCAATCATGATGTCGAGCGCCGAGGCGATCCGTTCCGGCTTGCCGAAGTCCGCTTCCCACGGCTGCGTCATGCCGGGAATCTTGAGGTTCGAGACCGAAAATCCGGTCAAACCCGCTTTCGGTTTGGCGCCGATTCCCGTGGCGCCCTCATCGCGAATCTCGCCGCCCGAACCGGTCGCAGCTCCCGGAAACGGCGATATCGCGGTCGGATGATTGTGCGTTTCCACTTTCATCAGGATATCGACCGGCTCGTTCACGCCGCCGTAGCGGTGCGTATATGGATCCGGGAAAAACCGCACGGCATTCGAGCCCTCGATGACCGCCGCATTGTCGCGGTACGCGGACAGCACCCCGACCGGGTTCTTGGCGTAGGTCGCGCGGATCATGCCGAACAGCGACAGCGGCATGTCGACGCCGTCGACGATGAACTCCGCATTGAATATCTTGTGCCGGCAATGTTCGGAGTTCGCCTGCGCGAACATCATCAACTCCACGTCCGTGGGATCGCGCCCCAGCTTGCGGAAGGCGGTGACCAGGTAATCGATCTCATCCGCGGACAGCGCCAGACCCCAGTGCGCATTGGCATGAGCCAACGCCGCATGGCCGTCCGAGCCAAGCGCGACCACACGCAGAGGCCGTGCCGCGGCCGCATGGAACAAGCCCGTGGGTTCGATCGATTCTTGACCGTCCGAGTCAGGAGCGTCGCCGACCCACACCGACTCGGTCATGCGATCGTGCAGCAAGGATCCCAGCCGCCGCAGCTCCTGCGGACTTAAGTCTGCGGACGTGTCGATGAAGAACAGGGTGCCGCGTTCCAGGCGCCGCACGTTGCCAAGCCCGCACACGTGCGCGATGTCGGTGGCCTTGCTCGACCAGGGCGACACGGTGCCGACGCGCGGCGTCACCAAGAGCCGGCGCCCACGATCGGTGTGCAGGTGCGCCCGCGGGCCATAGGTCAGCAACTTGTCCAGCACCTCGAGTTCGTTCTCATCGAGGGTCTGCGAGACGTCGACGAAGTGGATGTGCCGCGAGGAGAGGCCGCTGACACGCGCATCCAAGGCCCGCACAGACTGCAGTAGCTTGTCGAGACGGAATTGCGACAGCGCTGGCGCGCCGAGCAAGCTGAACATGNNGCATGGGCAGGTAGGTGCGCTTTACTTCGTTGAATTCGGCCTTTATCTTCTCTTCCGCCGGATCCACCACCACGGTCGAACGTTCGCCGAAAACGAGTTCCTCGACCTCGATGAAGCCGAACAGGCTTCCATGACTCACCTTACGGGCGTAGATCTCATAGACCTTCCCCTGATTCACGAACAGAACTTTGAAAATGTGACTCGCGGCCATTTAGTAGGCTCCCGGCATTGCTAGCATTTCACCATATTATACGGG
>PLAH01000189.1 GCA_003134045.1 Gammaproteobacteria bacterium | reverse complement strand
GGTCCCAGGGCCTGCGCACCATTCGCGGCGGCCGCCGCCGGCGCGGCGGTGCTCTGCGGCGCGAATACCGCGCCCGACAACTCACGGTCCGTCGCCAGTTGCGACGGCGTTTTGGGTGGAGGGCTGCCGTAGGCGATGACGGACGAATCGGGCGCCAGCGGAATCTCGGCCAATGGTGCCGCGCTTTGAGAAACCTGATCCGCCGGGTTCGATGGCAAAGGAGCCGGCGGATCGATGCGGCCCAAGCTCGGCAACGGCAGGTCGCCCTGAATCCTGCCGGCCGAGGCCGCCGATGCGTTTTGTTTGATCCGGTCCTGCCGCTTCAGCGCATTCGCGTAATACCAGGTGAGCGAGCCCAATCCAAGGGCGCTCATGAGCCCCACCGCCAACAAGTTGCTCATACGCGATTGAGCGGACGACACGCGCGCGACGGAATGCACGTCGCGCTCGCCCGCGATACCCTCAGGCGCTCGCTCCTCGCCGCTCATGGCACGCCCCCTTGCACCCGTCGCTCGACATCGGGCGTTACGGTACCGGAGTCGAGTCGAATGCCGGCACCGGCGAATCCCTTGTTGACGAGGCATCCCCACAACTTGCCACGCCGAAGAATGAACCGGCGCCCGACCCGATGGATGACCACGTCGCCGTTCTCCATGCTGTAATTCACGAGCGACTCGGTGTCATCCTCGTTACGCAGGAATATGGCCGGCAAATCGGCAGTCGCCGCGAAGCGCAAGCGCGTGTGTATCGCATCGTCCGAGGCCGAGATCGGCCGCAGGGCAGCGACGCCGCAATACCAGTAGTCGAAATTCCGAGGCTGCCGTATCGATGCCCTGCCCAAGTCGGCGTCGATGTGCCGCGCCGCATCCTCCGCCGCGGCCTGCGATGCGGACATCGGGTAAGAAAAGCGCAGCGCGAATACGGCGTCGGGATCCTCCTTGCTCGGGCGCTGCGCCAGAACCGCGTAGTCGAATTGATAATGCCGCCGATTGGTCAGCACGGTGATATTGGTCGCCACCTTGGCCGCCCTGGGTTTCAAGAACAAATGATTGCCCTGTCCGAAGTACGACAATCCGTCGATATCCCCGGCGCCCAGTCCGACGAATGTCTCGCCCGCCTCGAATTCGAAATCGATTTGATAGCCGACGAATCCTCGAAGGCGATACACCTGTTCGCTGTCGTAAGCCGCCACCCGCACCCGGCTGTCCACGGCCCCTCGCGGCGGCGCAAGTTCGGCGCGCGGCTCGAGCGAATGGAGCGAGGCGTGCAGGGTCAGCGCGGACACGAGCAATAGACGCCTCGCATTGCTCCGGCCGCGCCCGTCATTCATGGCGTGAATCCTTGCCGGACGCCGCTTCGATCGACACTTCGGGCTCCGCTCTGAAATCCAGCACCTTGAATCCCAGCGGGTTCCAGCGCCGCGTCTTCGGGTCCTTTGCCGGCACTCCATACGCGTATTGCACCGTGGCAACCCAATGACTGAATGTCTCGTCGGCGCCGCCGGTATGCCGGACCGCCTTCAAGTATCGAACCTGAGCCAGATCGGAGAGCCCGCTCGAACGCGTAAAAAAGCTGACCGCCGTCACTTGCGCGCGCACCACGCTGCCGTCCTTGTACACGTTGAGGGGGGAGGCGGGATTCGAGGCCGTCCACTGCGCATACCAGGCTTGATTGCGTTGGGCGGAGTGGAAGGCCCCGCACTCGTCGTAATCGCTTTCGGCCGTCGCGAAATTGAAGCGCTCGCAGACGGTGATGTAGTGCGACAGAAAATAGCGAGTCACTGCCTCTTCCGGCGCCGCGCCGCCGGCGTAGATCGGGACGACGTCCACGATCCCCGTGGTGTTGTCGACCCGCATGACGAAGGGTTCGACTCGTTTCAGGGGAGTCAACGCGACGATCGCCGCGGCGCCGGCGATGGCGCAAACCCAGCCTGCAGCGGCCACCCGCCACGCAACGACGGCGCTGCGGCGAAGAGCCGCGGCTTTGTCGGCGTCCCAGGAATCGGCCTCGCGGAAATAGTCCTGCAACGCTTGCGACGCGCTCATGGGATCCGCCCGGCCGGTGCTCCGGCCGTCCCGCCACCCCGGGCGCGACGGCCAGCATCGACAACATCGGCGGAGCCGGCATCGCCCACAGCACCCACCGCCTTCGTCGCATCCGAGACCGGCAAGTTGACCGGCTGCAAATGTCCGTCGCAGCGGACTCCCTGCGACGCACACGCCGGCAGCAGCGAGAACAAGAATACCCATGCACGCATGACACCCTCCTTGGTGTACCGCTCTCAATTCATCGATTATTTCGCCATTGACCGGGCATATCGGCGCCAGCCGCTGTCTCGCCCATGGCGTTGCGTGCCGACTGGGCGGCCGCTCCGCGCACGGAACGGCGCGACTCGCGGTTGAGCATGCCGAACGAGCCCACGACGAGAGGGGGGAGCTTGTCGGCCTTGCTGGCCGCAGCGAATCCCCCGCGGATACCCAGACCAACCGCCCGGCCCGCCGACCCGAAGGTGCTCAGTGCCAATCCGCCCGCCAGACCCGACGCGATCGGCATGACCTGACGCAGAATCAAGAAGACGAGCACCGCGATCAGCATCATGTTCAAGGCATCGACGGTCAGGATGGCGGAGCCGCGGGCGGCGGTCTGCGTTGCATACGACTGGACCACTTGCAGTAAGAGAGCGGCAACCATGACGGTCAAAATAGTGATGAGACCGTAGTTGGCCAACTGGGCGATCCAGGCCGAAAAGAATCGCTTCGTGGCATCGAAGAGCAGCGAGGCGATGAACAGCGGGCCCAGCGCCAGCAACACCGCCAACGCGACGCTGGACAGCGCGATCAGAAACATGGCGTAGACGCACAGCAGGCCGACCAGGCACCACACGGCCGCGCCGGCAATGCTGAAGCCAATGCCGGAAAACATCCCGCCCCCGCTCTTGGTCCATAGGTTGCCTGCGACGGAGCCGCCGCGCTCCCAAATCGTGTCGATGGTACCGATCGGGTCGCCGCTGCCGACGACAGCCGCGGCCAGCTGGGTCGGCGCCGTGTAAAAAGTGTCGACGATGACGGTGTTGTACAGCCACAGGCGCAGTCCTACGCCCAGAACGAGTGCCAGCATGGCGATGCGCTTCAGGCCCGTGGTCAGCGGTTCGTCGATTTTCCCGGTCAGATGCAGATAGCCCCAGACCATTACGTAGACCGTCGCGAGCGTCACGACGGCAGGCTCGAGCGCGCTCGCCAAGCGAGCGGTATTCGCACCGATGTACGTCGCAAGCTGACCGTTCAGCCAAGCCCAGAATGTGGCGAAGAATCCCATGATAGCGTTCCTTAAGTCGGTTACGGCGTGGGTCGAAATCGAGTGGCAAAGTTGCCGTGCTCCGCGATGAGCTGCTCTCGCTCCTGCTGCTGGTTGGCCGACTCCTGGGCCTGGCTGACCTGACGCAATATCTGCAGCTTGGTTTGTTCGTTCTGCAGCATCCCGAGTTCCGCCACGATCCGGGCCTGCAGATCGAGGATGGCTTTCTGATCGGTTGCGGTCGAGATCGCGTCCACCAAGGTTTGAATGGACGCAAACCGCCCACTGACATTGACCAATGCTTCTTGCGCAACCGCTTGTTGCAGAGCGCTCGCCCGACGCCCTGCCAACACGCGCTGTTGATCTGCGGTGGAGAGCGTCGACAATTGCGCGGGCGACAGCACCGCGATATTTCCCAGCGCACTGCGAACGTCGGAAGCCAGCGCCGGATAGCCCCCGTCGACGCCTTGCATCGCAGCCGTGAGCTGCGACCCATTCGACGGCAAGTAGTTGCGCGGCGTTCCGCCCAGCAGGCGCTGCATCCCGCGCCCGCCCGTCATGGTCTGCAACGCCTGCTTCGCCTGGGCGAGCTGGTCGCGGGTGGTCTGCAGCTGCTGCTCCATGGTCTGAACCTCCTGAATGAGCTGCACGATGGCCGGCGCGTCGACGACCGCCCACTGTGCCCGAGCCGAAGGCATTGCCGACATCGACAGCAGAGCGACTGCAGCCAGAGCACGCGGACTGATGACGACCATGGCGTTTTCCTCAGGTTTGTGACAACTCGGGCGATGCCGCAGGGTTTGCGGAGTTCATCGCCATGAAGGCCGGCACCCAGTCCTCGGGTTCCGGACCGAGATTCGAGATGATTTCGTTCATGGCCGCCACCTGACCGATTCGGCCGGAGATGACCGAGAGTTCTCCCTCGAAGCCCTGCAGGTCGAGCCGGCAGACGACGCTGTGATGTGCTTGCTTGACCAAGAACATGCGCGACCCGGGCTCGAGCTGATCTTTCAACAGACGGAATTCCCGCTCCGTCAGCCCGAAGCCCACGGTGTACTCGTGATGGTCGGCGTCCGCATTGGGGAAGAACACCTTGGTCGGCGTTTGCTCGACGAGCGTGCGGCAAATCGGGCTTGCGAGTATGTCGCTGGTGCTTTGCGTCGCGAGGCACATGACGCCGTTCAGTTTCCTCCACGTTTTGGGGCCGTCCTTCGCAAATCTCTCGAACGCGGAGTCGGCCAGCAGCCGCCAGAACTCGTCCATCCAACATACCAGGCGCCGTCCATCCAACAGCTGCCGCACGAGGTGGAACAAATACAAGGTGATCGGCGAGCGAGTCAGAGAATGGTCGAGAAACTCGGTCACGTCGAAACCGATGACCGCGCCGGCTGCAACGCGCGAACAAGCGGAATCGTCCGGATTATCGAATGCCCACGCGTAGTCTCCGCGGCACGCCGCGCTCCACCTCGACAAGCGTGCGTGCAGGCCCTCCGGATCCGTGGGATCCAGAAATTCGACGAGCCTCGACAAGCGACGGTCCGGCGCATCGAGCGCCAAGGTGCCGCGCAACGCCTGATCGAGGTCGGCCTGCTGACGGGCCGAATGTCCCGGACCGCCCGGCCGCGAACTCGAGCCGCTCAACTCGTTCAACCAAACCTTCAGGAATTCGACGTTGGCCGGCGTCGGCGGAAGTTGTAGCGGGTTGAATCCGGTCGGCACGCCGTCCCGGAGCGGGAAGTAGTCGCCGCCCAGGGCGCGCACGAGTATTTCCAGACCGCGATCCTTGTCGAACACGACTTGCGTTACCCCCTGCCGTGCCAGCATCGCGATCAAATAGCCGATCAGCACGGTTTTTCCCGACCCCGTGGGTCCGCAGATCAGCGTGTGCCCGGTGTCCTTGCGGCTGCCCTCTGGGTCCGCGGGATCGCTGGCATGCAGCGAAAAGTAGTATGGGGACCGTGCGCTCGTGACCAACAGGGTCAACGCCTCTCCCCAGTGATTGCCGGCCGCTCGACCCATCGGGTGGTTGTGGAACGGCGCCATCGCCGCAAGATTCCTCGACGTGATCGGTGCCTTGCGCGGCCGCGTCGCGAAATTCCCCGGGAGCTGCGCCCAAAACGCGGCCTCGAGTGCCAGATCCTCCCGAGCCACGAGCATGCCCGTGTCCGCGAGCAAGCTGCGCGCCAGAGCCACGTCGTCATTGAGCGCTTTCAGCCTGCCCGCACCGGACGGACCGGCCGGCGCGCCCACATCGGACAGGATTTGCAGCGAGAAATGATGATCCCCCATCACGAATTCGTTGCTCGTCAAGGCATCCAGTGCGACCTTGAGCTCCGCGGCCTGCGACACCGCGAAGTCGCCGGCGTTCGCCATCCGATTGAATTGCCGCTGCAGCAGCGCCTGCCCTGTCGACTTCGCCAGAAACGTGAAGGACTGGGTCAGTACGAACGACAGAGGCGCCGACAACAGCGCGTTGTACATTCCCACGGTGGTTGGGGTCGGGTACTCTTTGATTCCCAACATCGCTCCGGCCCGCGTCTCCGTGGGCGTGCGGTACTCGATGGTTTCGGTGCCGAAAAGCAATCGGCCGCTCGCCAGCACCCGATTGAGCGGCACGCGCGGCAACGGCATACGCTGCCATTCCGAATTGATGAGCAAGCCGAGGAATTCCAATAGCGAGGAGCACCAGGCGCCGCCGTGACGGTAACAGCCCAGTCGCTCGGGCTCGTACCTCGCCAATGACGCAGACAACGTCTGCGCCAGCTTGTCGCAGGCATCCAGCGCATCGACGAGTTCGAATCGAGAAGCGCGGCGCCGTGTACGGGTGAGCAGTCGTGACAACGTGCCGATCGCGGCGCCGGACACCGGACGCAGCACGACGCTCAGATAGATCTCGTTCTGCATCAAGGTCTCCTCGAAGATCCGGCGCTGGTACCGTGCACGCAAATGATCCGCGAAATACCACCGGCGTCTCGCGGCCGGTGAGCTGCAGGAAGCGCTCGGCACGCTACCGTGGTCATGGCCGGTCGCGGGAGCGCGGCGACGCACGGTGTGCGTCCACAGAGCGACCCCGGACGCGGCGATGTTCCGCCACAGTACATTCAGCCGCTCGTGCCAATTGTTGAGTTCGTCGTCGTCGTTCGTCTCGAAACTGGCCCCGCCCAGACGAAACGTCTGCAAGTAATCGCCGAACTCCGTACGTAGCACGTGCGGCGCGACATGGGCGACGTACGGAATCCGATCGCCCGCCGTGAACTCTCGTCTCGCGGCCGCCCCCCTGTTCAAAGAGCGCATGACGGCTCCTCTCGCCGGCGCCGCGCCCGATGGTCGGCAGCCTCGATGACCAGCGGGCAATAACTGCTCGCCCGCCAGATGCGATAGTTGGCAAAGAAAGCGGGCAGTCGAGTGCGCGTCCACAGCAGGAGCAGATCGAAGAAGCGCGCGTCCCGTGCGCACAGCAATAGACAAACCCCGTGGATGGGTGCGCACAACAGCAGCGTCAGGAGGTTCTTCGTCAGCAAGAATGCCTCCATGACGAAGATCATGTTGAAGAGGAGCGCCGAATAAGTGACGCCCCATCGCATGGGCGGCCGAGTCGCGCCCACGAACAGCGGGTCGACGGTAAGACCTGGGCCGGTGTCGTTCATATCGCCCCCTAAACGCCAAACATGCCGCGGATCCAGGTCACGATCTGCGGCGCCCCGAAAGCGATCGCAATCCCCAGAATCGCGCCGATGCACCACCCCCACGACATGCGGTTCGCCATCGCCATGGCCCCCAGCACCATGACGAGAATGATCGCGACGGGCGTCAGCCACGCGAGGATATTGGTTTGAAGAGCCGTGGCTCCCGTCATGAACGGGGAGGCTTGCGCAAATGTCAGCGTCGGAGCCAGCGCTGCCGACAGAATGGAAAGCGACATGGGCGCAATGCCGTTGCGGATGTCGCGGCGGAAGATTAGGTGGTGCATGGCGGAATTCCTTTTCCGGATCGATGAGGTGCGGGCGCGAGAATCAGACCTCGGCTTCGAGCGCGCCCAGTTCCTTTTCATCCAGCCGCGACGCGAGTTCCTCGCGCTTCGCCCTGCCCGGCGCGCCGAATCGAAAATTCTGCACCACGAACGAATAATCGTATTGCTTCTCTCCCTCCTTGTCGGTCCAATTATTGGAGCGGATCTGAGCTTGGAGAATCAGTTGATCGCCTTTGCGCGCGTTCTTCGCGATGGCCTCGCCGAGACTTTCGAAAGCGACGAACCAGAGACTGGTGACGGCCTCGCGCGCGTTTCCCTGCTCATCCTTGCCGGCGTAATCGTTGCCCACCAGACAGATGCGCGTATAGGTCGTGTCCCCCTTGACGGCAAGTTCCGGATTCTTGGCGAGATTGCCGACGGCGGTTACTGTGAAGCTGTTCATGGCGACTCCTTGGGTTATGGTGCGCGGCGACGATGAAAAAATCCTCGCTCGCGTGCCATGCAGTCTGCGACCACCCCGGCACGATCGAAACCGTATTAACTGACGGATTCATCGAGATAGCCGCCAATGAGATCGAACTACATCCCCGGCTTCGCGACCTCCGAAAACGCGTTCCTCAACCACACCTTGACGCGTTGGCGCTCGAGCAGGCCCAGCCCGCTGGTATCCGCCTCGCTCTTGTTCGCAACCGCCCAGAAGCTCACGCTGCTGGCGTCGATCTTGATCATTGCCACTTCACTCAGCCGCTTCAGATGAATCACCGTCGCTCCCATGGCGATCGCGCGCTCCTTCTCCCCGGACTTGTCCAGAATTCGGAAATCGTCGCCGCGGATTTCGTTCAGGACGAGCACGTAGTTCAGCCGGTTGCCGTGACGATCCAGGAGCCGTTTGAGCAGATCCACCGAATCCTTGCCCGCGTCCATGACATGCCAGTAGCGGATGTGCAGGCCCAACTCGGGCGCCACTTCGAGCAGTTGCGAATCATCCATCCATTGCGTCAGCCGTTCCTGGGTCTGTGCCGCGAGATCGACCAGCACTCTGCGCTCCGGGTTCTCCGAGGCGGCCTCGACGATGGCGTCGAGGCTTTCGTAGCTGTCGATCAGCACCGGCGATGCATAGCCCGAGTAGAAGCGCAGCAGCGCACCGTGCGAGCGGTCCGAATCGAAACCGATGAACGGGATGTGATTGTCGATCATGTACTGCGCCAGGAGCCGGGCGACCAAGGACTTGCCCACGCCGCCCTTCTCGCCGCCGATCAAATGAATGTTGGTCATCGCTGCTCCGTACATTGGGAATATCTTAATCTAGCATGCTGAGCCGCGTGGAACCGGCCCCCGCGCATTCGGCCGCGATTATTTTCCCGCGACATTGCATAATCACCGCATGACCCTGTCTGCCACGGAAAAGACGGCGCTTCGCGTCGTCGACCTGCGCAAGGAATACGGCGCGATGATCGCGCTCGAGAAGCTTTCCTTCACGGTGAACGCGGGCGAGATCGTGGGGCTGCTGGGTCCGAACGGCGCGGGCAAGACGACCACGATCAACATGATACTCGGCGTGCTCGAGCCCTCCGGCGGCAGCGTGTGGATCGGTGGGATCGATCTGGCGAAGAACCGGGCCAAGGCACTTGCAGGCACGAATTTCGCCGCGGTGTACGCCACGCTGCCGGGCAACCTGACCGTCGGCGAGAACCTGCGTTTTTTCGGCTTGCTGTACGGCATCCCGGCGCTGCGCCGGCGGGTCGAGGAGTTGCTGCAAGAATTCGATCTCGCGCGGTTGCGGGACACCAAGTGCGGGTTGCTGTCGTCGGGAGAGCAGACCAGGGCGGCCCTGGCGAAGGCGCTCCTCAACAAGCCGCAGCTGCTGTTGCTGGACGAACCGACTGCTTCGTTGGATCCTTCCGCGGCGCAGCTCATCCGCGAAAAGATCCGGACTCTGGCCGTGCGCGATGGCTGCGGCATCTTGTGGACGTCTCACAACATGATGGAAGTGGAAGCGGTTTGCGGCCGGGTCTTGTTTCTCTCCCGCGGCAAGGTATTGCTCGAGGGGAATCCCAAGACGCTGCCCGGCGAGCATGGCTCCCCGAGCCTGGAGCACCTGTTCATCCGGATGGCGCGCGAACCCTTGGCGGCGGCGCCGTGAAGCTGCGCCCCGTGGCCGGCATCGTGTTGCGTCAGATCTACTTGATCCGCGGCAGCCCCGTGCGCCTGTTTCCCATGGTGACCTGGGTCGCCATCGACATCGTTCTGTGGGGCTTCATCACCCGCTACCTCAACGCCGTGAGCGGCAGCGGGATGAACTTCGTGCCAACCCTGCTGGGCGGTGTCCTGTTGTGGGATTTCTGCACTCGCATCATGCAGGGAGTGAGCACGGCTTTCCTGGAGGACGTCTGGTCGCGCAATTTCCTCAATCTGTTTGCGTCCCCGCTATCCATTGCCGAGTACATTGCTGGACTCGTGATCACGAGCATCATGACGAGCAGCATCGGCGTGGTCGTCATGATAGCCCTCGCTACGGGGGTGTTTCATCTGCAATTCTTTTCGTTGGGGTTGCCGCTGGTCGCATTTCTGCTGGTGCTGTTCGTGTTCGGCATCACGCTGGGCATTTTCGCCAGCGCCATCGTCCTGCGTTTGGGGCCCGCTTCCGAATGGCTGCTATGGCCTCTGCCTGCGCTGCTGTCGCCCTTCGCGGCGGTCTTTTATCCGCTGGCCACCCTGCCGCAGTGGATGCAGTGGGTTGCGCACGTCTTGCCCCCGGCGTACGTCTTCGAGGGCATGCGCGGCCTGTTGAACGCCAAGGCCTTTCCGACGTCGCTGTTGCTGCAAGGAACTGCCGTCGCGATCGCGGAGTTGCTGCTGGCCGCGTATTTTTATGCGCGCGTGTACCGCCAGGCGGTGCGCACCGGCCTGCTCGCTCGCTACAGCGCGGAGAGTGCTGCTTGATTCTCGGATGTTCTGTCAACAGGACATATCGTTATGTCGAACCGGCCATGCTTCGGACGAAGTAATGCTTGAAACCTGTGCGCGGCGCGGTAATGTGAGCCTAGGGCACCGCGGGCCGCGAACGAATCCGGTAGCCTTTGTCGCGATCGTCGAGGGTTACCCGGCGTGCCGAGTTCCTCATCTAGTTTCACGTCGTTCGCGGCCCGTGGATGTCCACCAGCGATGCAGCGTTGCTCATAGGGTCTCGTTCGACGGCCTTGCAGCGCCTACGGCGCCTGCCGCACGACTGCGATCGCCTCTCCCGCACCCCAGCGACGCCGCCCTCGACTTGCCTCCTGCGCGCTCGGACATGGCGGCAGTGCGAATCGCACGTATACTGATGCGATGAAGATCGCGGTACTGGACGATTATCAGAACGTGGCGCTCGAGTCGGCTGACTGGCGAGCGGTCAAGGAATGCGCCGCGGTTGACGTTTTCCATGACCACGCGGCCGAGCCGGACGCCGTCGTGGCCCGTTTGCGGCCGTACGACATCGTCTGCGTGATGCGCGAGCGCACTCCGCTCGATCGGCGGATTCTCGAGCAGCTGCCGCTACTGAAGCTCGTTTGCTCCACGGGCAGGCGCAACGCCTCGATCGATCTGGCGGCTGCGGCCGAACTCGGCATCGAGGTGCTCAATACCAGCTATACCTCGGCGCCCACCATCGAATACACCTGGGCATTGATTCTGGCGAGCGCCCGGCACATCGCGACGGAAAGCGCGTCGCTGCGCAGCGGCGGCTGGCAGGTGACGCTGGGCGATGACCTGGCCGACAGGACCCTGGGGATCATGGGGTTGGGAAACGTGGGCAGTCAGGTCGCCAAGGTGGCCTTGGCGTTCGGCATGAACGTGATCGCCTGGAGTCAGAATTTGACTGCCGCGGCCGCATCAGCCGCGGGAGCGCGTCTGGTCTCGAAGGAAGAACTGTTGCGCGAGTCCGACATCGTGTCCATTCATCTGGTACTGAGTGCACGCACTCGTGGATTGATGGGCGCGGCCGAGTTTGCGCTCATGAAGCCGTCGGCGCGCCTGGTCAACACCTCACGAGGTCCCATCGTCGGGGAGGCCGCGCTCATCGATGCGTTGACGAACCGGCGCATTGCCGGCGCGGCCGTGGATGTCTTCGACACAGAGCCGCTGCCGGCGGATCATCCCTATCGCCGACTCGACAATCTCCTGGCCACACCGCACATGGGCTATGTCTCACGCGCATCGTACCGACGGTTCTACGGCGACACGGTCACGAACATTCTCGAATGGCTGGCCGCCATTGACGCAACGTAGCGCGCGCGCGCGACCGCGGGAAGTCGCGCAGCGCGACGACGCCCGGCAACCGTAACTCCGGGGCCGCGGCGACAAACCCTCTATAAGCGCGCCAATGACCTCCACGCCAATTGCCACGGCCGGCGGCGCGGCCGCCATCCCCTGGCGCGTGGTGCCGCCGCTGGCCAGTACCGCCTTCATCATGGTGGGCTCCGGCGTGCTGGGGTCGTTGTTGCCGCTGCGATTCTCCGCGATGGGCTACTCCCCCGGCACGATCGGCTTGCTGGCGACGGCGGAAGCCTTGGGTTTCCTGGTCGGCTGCCTCTACGCACACAAGATCATCGCCCCGGTTGGCCTCGAGCGTGCCTCTTGAACGGCTTGATCTTGACGGCGTTCACCACGGTGGGCCCGTTGTTCGGCGAGCGGATCGGCTTCGATCAACGGCACATCGTTCTGTTGATGGCGTGCGTGTCGCTCGGCGGCCTTTTCCTGCAATGGCCCATCGGCTATTTCTCCGACAAAGTCGACCGCCGCTACGCACTGCTGGGATTGAGCAGCGGGGTGCTGGCCGTGGCCACCGCGCTCGTCATCGTCGATCGGCACACACCTTTTTTGTTGCTGGCGGTGTTGTTTGCGGTTTTCGGCGGACTGGCGGAGAGCCTGTACGCGGTGGGCGTGGCGCACGCCAACGACCGCGCGGCCATGTCCGATTACGTGGCCTTGTCCTCGACGCTGCTGTTCGTGTGGGCGCTCGGCGCAGCGATCGGACCGACCACGGGAACCTACGCCATTCAGCTGACGACGCCGCGGGCGTTCTTCGTCTACGTGATTGCGTTGACGCTGGCGTTCACCCTGTTCACGGTATGGCGTCTGTATCGTCGCAAGGTCGACAAGGCGGCCGAGGTACGCGAGGAATTTCTCGCCTATCCGCAAACCTCGCCCGAGATCTACGAGTGGCTGCCCTATACCGTACAGCGTCCGGTCAGATCAGCCCCCCGGCGGAGGCTCCCGATCCCGCAGACGAGAGCGCCGCGCAATGACGTGTCCGCCAAATGGCTCGGTTCCCTCGAGCGGCCTCGCACGGCAACGCCGCCGGCCGGCGCAAACGCCAAACCGGTTCAGCTGGCGGACACTCGACGCGCGCCGCGGCCGATACCCCCGGGCCGCCACATCCGAAACCCGCCGAGAAACGCAAAGTCGTTGTTGCCGAGCCGCGCGTCCTTCGGCAGTTTCTTGAGCTTGCGCGCGTTGCCGCCGCCGATTACCACGTAATCGGCTTCCAAGGCGGTCCGCAATTGGTCCACGACCTGTTCCACCGCGTGACGCCACTTCTTGGCGCCCAATCGCCGGCGGCCAAGATCGCCCACGTAGTCCTCGTACGTTCGTCCCTTCTTGAAGATCATATGCGCGAGTTCCATCGATTCGACCATGCCGTCGACGATCATGGCGGACCCTAAGCCCGTGCCCAAGCCGAGGTACAGCATCCGGCCGCCGTCGTAGCTGCCGATGGCCTGCATCGCCGCGTCATTGATGAGCCGGGTGGGACGGGCGAACGCCGCTCGAAAGTCGAAGCCCACCCACCCGCCGCCCATGTTATGGGGCTCGGTCGCGATCCGCCCGTGAATCACCACCCCGGGATAGCCGATCGACACCACGTCGTACCGCCAGTCGCCGGTGATCTGATGCACGCGCGCAACCATCTGGCTCGCCGTGAGCTTGGGACCCGACACGAATTGCCGCACGTCTTTACGGCCGGAGACGCGGACCTTGACGTGACTGCCGCCGACATCGATGGCCAGCACGCGTTGCTGCTTTTTCGGTTTCATGGCATCGCAACCATGCCGTACTATAGCCCACAACGTCGCACGAGGTTCGAGATGGAAAAACGTCAGCTTGGAAGGTCGGGTTTGCACATCGCGCCGCTGGTCTTCGGCGGAAACGTCTTCGGCTGGACTGCGGACGAAGCCACGTCGTTCGCCCTGCTGGATGCCTTCGTCGGCGCCGGCTTCAATTGCATCGACACGGCGGACTATTACTCCCGCTGGATTCCGGGCAACTCGGGCGGTGAATCCGAGACCATCATCGGCAATTGGCTGCGCGCCCGCGGCGGCCGCGACCAGATCATCATCGCCACCAAGCTCGGATCGGAAATGGGCGCCGGCATGCAGGGCCTGTCCAAAACCTACATGATGCGGGCGGTGGAGGCCTCGCTGCAACGGCTGCAGACGGATTACATCGATCTGTATCAGTCGCACCTCGACGATGCGGCAACGCCGCTGGAAGAAACCTTGGAGGCCTATTCGCGGCTGATCGCGCAAGGCAAGGTGCGCGCCATCGGCGCATCCAATTACACCGGCGCCCGTCTCACCGAAGCGCTGCGCGTGAGCAGCAGCCACGGCTGGCCCCGCTACGAGAGTCTGCAACCCAACTACAACCTCTACGACCGCGCCGGTTACGAGCGGGACCTCGAGCCGGTCTGCACCCAAGAAGGTATCGGCGTCATCACGTATTTCTCCCTGGCCAGCGGCTTTCTCACCGGCAAATACCGTTCCAAGGAAGATTTCCACAAGAGCGCGCGCGGCGCAGGGATGGGCGAGCGCCTCAATGAACGCGGCTTGCGCATCTTGGCGGCCCTGGACGAGGTTTCCGCCCGTCTGAATTCGACGCCCGCGCAAGTGTCCCTCGCGTGGCTGATCGCTCGACCCAGCGTGACCGCGCCGATCGCGAGTGCCACCAGCATGCTGCAGATAACCGATCTCATCAAAGGCGCGCAGCTGCGGCTCGATGCGGCCAGCATCGCTCAGCTCGACTCAGCGAGCCGCTACTGACGCCGCCGTTCGATCCCAGCGGCCGTCCGGCGCCCACGTACTCATGCGTGAACGCGTCGTGGTCCATGTAGAAGAGTTCGGCGCCCCGTGTCGCGCCGATCAGCCCCAGTAGCAGCGCGAACGTACCGGCGGCTTGCAGTTTCCTGCCGATGGTCATGTGCGCTTCCGACTATATGACTTGACGCGCCGGCACTTCGCACCGCACCGCGACGCCGCCACGCTTGCCCACGGTTTCGATCGTGAGGCGGCCGCCGATCGCGCGGGCCCGAAAATGCATGGTCCGCATGCCGAGTCCCGCGCGCGAGTCGATATCGGCGGGCAGCCCGCAGCCATCGTCGACGATCGATAGTCCGATACCACCGCCATCCGATCGCAACTCCAGGTCGATCGTGCGCGCCGCCGCGTGCGTCAGCGCGTTCTGTACGGCTTCCTGCGCGATGCGATAAAAGTGATCCAAGGTTTCGGTATTCGCCGCCAGGGGCATCCCGCCGGTCGCGCGGAATCGCACCGGAGTCCCGCTCATCGAGGCCCGCCGGGCCAGCGCATCGAGCGCCGCCTCGAGGCTGCCCCCCGCGTCGTTCAGCGGCGACAAGCCCTGCACGATGCGTTTGGAGCCTTCGATGCAGCGGGTGGCGAGCTTGGCGAGGCCGTCCAGATCGGCGGCGCCCGGCTGCAGGCTGCGCTCCGCCCGCGTGGCCAGCGCGCGCAGCGACAGCGCGAGTCCGGTCAGCTCCTGCCCCAGTCCATCATGGATCTCGCGGGCGATTCGTCGCTGCTCGCCGGCCAGCGCATCGACCAACGCCTTGCCGAAAGTCCTGCGTTCCGTGACGTCTACCGCGAATACCAGTTCCGCCGGCCGACCGCCCAGATCGATGGAGCGCGTCCACACTTCCACTTCGAGAACGTCGCCGTTCTTGGTCAGGTGCCGCGTTTCGAAGGGACCCGCATACTCGCGGCCCACGCCATCGGCAGTCGTGCGAGGCGGCAAAATATGCGGCTCCGCCGCGGAGCCGAGCACCGAGACATCGCGGGTCAGCAATTCCCCGCGCGTCCAACCGTACTGCCGCTGCGCGGCCTCGTTCACCAGCAAGAAATGCAGATCGTGCGGGTCGTGCACCCAGATCGCCTGCGGACTGCCGTCGAAGATCTGCGCGTATCGGTGCTCGGCTCGCAGCCTTTCACGCGCGGCCGCGTCGCGCTCCGCGAGCAGCGCGGTAATGATGAGGCTGGCGGCGATGAGCGTGGCGGTGAACGAAAAAAGCGTCAGACGGCCGGGGAACTCCGTCAACGCGCCGAACATTCCGAAGCCGAACGAGAAGCTGACGGCGGTCATGGTGGAAATCGAGAGGGCGCCCAGGGTCGAGACCACCAGCCCTAGGCGGATGGCACTGACCACGATGAGCAGAATCGAGAACATGACGATGACCGACCGGCCGACGGGAGTCGGACTGAGCGCAATCACGGCACAGCAAATCGCCACGCAAAGAATCCACAGCGCCCCTTCGATCCAGTGCTCGAGGAATCGGGTCAGGCTTTGGCGGCTGATGGCGATCAATGCGGGGCTCACCAGCAGCACGCCGATCATGGTGCTGCTCCACCAACGAATCCACCACACGTACCGCGGCGTCGCGCTGGACGCGCCGGCGAGCAGGAAGCCGGCCACGCCGATCGTGGGCGCGACCGACATGCCTATCACGATGGCGAAAAGAAAGATCGGCACGTCCCGCGCCCGGCCAAAATCGGGCTCGAAGCCGTTTTTTTCGAGAAGCCACGCGGACAGAAGAGCGCCGGCAGCGAGGCCGGCTCCTACGCCGAGCGAGGCGATGAACGCTTGTTTCATCGCCAGTTCGACGGTCACACCGGCGAGGAACACCGGTAGCCACATGCGCCGCCCCCAGCGATAGCTGGCGGCCGCGGCGATGCCGCCATGGAGCAGCGGCAGCGGGAAGCGAGCGCCCCACGCCGGCAGCGCGAGACCCACGAATCCCATGGTGAATATCGCGGCGAAGGTCGCTGCCCCGCGGACCAGCAACGACGTTTTCGCTGGAATCGGCATCGATGGACTTCCTTCCGGTCGGTCCCTGAACGGTATGATGCTCTCCTATATTCTTCACTACACCTGCAACAATACGTGAATAATGCGCCGGTGCGCACCGCGCTCGTTGCAGGGAGTACCGCATGTCCAATGAAAACGCGATCCGCCGCGAAGTCGGCACCGTCGCGTTGATGTTCACCGGCTTGGGATCCATCATCGGCTCCGGCTGGTTGTTCGGCGCCTGGCGAGCGGCGCAGCTGGCGGGCCCCGGCGCCATCTATGCCTGGATCATCGGCGCGGTGGTCATCTTGTTCGTGGCACTGACCTATGCGGAACTGGGCGCGATGTTCCCGGAGTCCGGCGGTGCCGCTCGCTACGGGCACTATTCGCACGGTTCGCTGGTGGGATTCATCGCGGGCTGGGCGGCCTGGATCGCGATCGTGTCGGTGATTCCCGTGGAAGCCGAAGCCTCGGTGCAATACATGAGTTCCTGGCCGTGGGCCTGGGCGCAGGCCCTGTATGTCCACGCCGCCCACGGCCAAGGCGAGCTGACCGTCCCCGGGCTGCTGATTTCGGCCGCACTCGTCATCGTCTATTTCCTGCTCAACTTTTGGAGCGTGAAGGTGTTCGCCAGCACCAACAGCGCCATCACCTTCTTCAAGCTGATCGTACCGGCCGCGACCGCGGTCGCCCTGATGCACACGGGCTTTCACTGGGAGAACTTTCAAGTCGGCGTGCACGGCGGCCGGCACGTCGGCAACATGGCCTCCATCTTGACCGCGGTCGCCACCAGCGGCATCGTCTTCAGCTACAACGGATTCCAGAGCCCGGTAAACCTCGCCGGCGAGGCGCGCGCCCCCGGACGCAGCGTGCCCATCGCCATTTTCGGCTCGATTCTGCTCAGCACGGTGGTGTACCTGATGCTGCAAGTGGCGTTCCTCGGCGCGGTGTCGCCGGAGCACCTGCAGGACGGCTGGGCGGCCCTGGAGTACAGCTCGCCATTCGCGCAGCTGGCGCTGGCGCTGAACCTCAACTGGCTGGCCCTGCTGCTCTATGCCGATGCGTTCGTGAGTCCCAGCGGCACCGGCACGACGTATACCGCCACCACCGCGCGCATGATCTACGCCATGGAACGCAGCGCCACCATTCCGCGGGTTTTCGGCCGCGTCCATCCGCGCTTTGGAATCCCGCGTCCGGCGATGTGGTTCAACCTGCTGGTGTCGTTCCTGTTCCTGTTTTTCTTCCGCGGCTGGGGCAAGCTCGCGGCGGTCATCTCGGTGGCCACCATCATCACCTATCTCGTCGTGCCCATCAGCGTCATGGTCCTGCGGCGCACCGCGCCCCACCTGCACCGGCCCTTGCGCGTTCCGGGGCTGCGAGTGCTGGCGCCGATCGCGTTCGTACTGGCGACGTTGATGTTGTATTGGGCCCGTTGGCCGCATACCGCGCAGATCATGTTGCTGCTGGTACTCCCCATCCCGTTCTATCTCTACTATCAGGGCAGAAGCGGCTGGCGCGACTTCGCGCGCAATCTGCGCGGCACCTGGTGGCTGGTCGGCTACCTCGTGGCCATGTGCGTGCTGTCGTGGGCGGGCAGTACGGAGTTCGAAGGACGCGGCTATATCGGCTACGGCTGGGATCAGCTGTGCGTTGCGGTAGCCGCGCTGCTGTTCTATCGGTGGGGAGTCGGCAGCGGCTGGTCCACCCCCGCGGTGCAGGCGGTTGAAAGCCGGGCGCACTGACGCCGGCGATAGCCGGCATCGAGATTCGATCGCTTAGCCGCTATTGTTCCGGAGTCGGTTGCCGCTCGCAGGATTCCAACGACGAACCGACCGCAAGGGCATCGGCTGCACGGGAAACTCAGGCGCGAGTGCCTGCTCATCGAAGAAACGCGCGAGACGGTCGAACCCGTGCTGCACGGCTTCGGGCCCACCGCCGCGAGCGCCCGCGCCGCACGCCGGTGCAGCAGGATGGGCCGGTGGGCGGAGCTGCGCCGCAGGCGCTGACACAGAAAGTCGGCAAACAAATGATGATAGCGAAACCACTCGCGCGCGTCGTCCAAGGGGATGAGCAATGCATCGAAGTGCTGCAACCGCTCCAACAGCTCCTCGCTGTCGCTGCGCTTGCGCACCGCGTCGGCGAGCGACGCGTCGAAACGCTCCAGAATGGCGGTCTCCAACAAGAACTCCCGCAACTCCTCCGGCAGATCCGCGACGATCTGTTCCGCCAGATAGTCGGTCATCTCCGTGGTGCGCCCCGAGAAGTCCTTCAACGCGTCCGGACGATGCCGACCGCGCCCGATGGAAATCGTCGAGAATGAGCACCGTGCGCCTCCCTGAGCGGCGGATGGCCTCCAGCAACGCGAGCGCGATGGGCCGCACATTGGGATCGATGGACAGCTGCCGCGCCGAGACTTCCAGCGGCCCCACATCCACCCCCGCGCGCGCCACCGCCAGAATCATGCCCGCCATGAAGCGGCTCACTTCCGAGTCGATTTCATCCAGCGTGAGCCAGCCCGCATAGAGGTCGGAGCGCGTCTCGAGCGTGCGCCACCACTGCGTCAGCAGCGTGGTCTTGCCGAACCCCGGCGGCGACACGATGACCGACAGGCAGCGGCTCAGGCTCGCATCCAGCCGCGCCAGCAGCGCATCCCGCGACGCCACCGTGATGCGCTGCTCGGGCGGCGCCAGCTTGCCGGCCAGCAGCCAGCCCGGGCCGGAATCCGCACTCCCCAAATCGGGATCGAACGATTCCTCGCGGCGCAGCGAGCGCTCCTCGGCACTATATCTTGGCTTTCATGGAGTTTGACGATACACCACCCCCGCCGATGCCCGGAAGCGGCATCCGCGAATCGTCCGGCATCGCCGCGGCGGGGCGCCGTCTAGGCGATTACATGGGCGCGTGGGATAATTCGAGACTTCTCCGGGCACTTGCACTCGAGACCGTTACACCCTGAAGTTATGGTCAAAAAAACCAATACTCGCAAAGTGACTGTCGTGGCATCGGAGCCGATTGAAACCCTGATCCAGGTCATCCGGGGACAAAAGGTGATATTTGATGCCGACCTTGCCCGCCTGTACAGGGTACCCACTAGTGCGTTGAACCAGGCGGTGAGGCGCAACTTGGAACGCTTTCCGGAGGATTTTGCTTTCCAGCTCTCCAAAGGGGAGCTGGAATATTGGAGGTCACAATCTGTGATATCCAATCCGTCTGCAAAGATGGGACTGCGCCGAGAATGAAGGCACAGTTCATGCTTAAATCAAGGAAGCTCCGTCTTGCCGCACTTTTGTTTTGCAGCCTTATATCCAGTGGTGTCGCATTCGGGGGAGAAGTGGCAACCGTACACTTCTGTCCGTTTAATCTTTCAACATTCGTTCCACTGACGACGTCGGCGATAATGAAGGGCTGTATGGAGAAGTGGACTATCACGGATGAATCGAAAATAGCTCGCTTGACTCAACTGCTGAGTCAAGGGCATAAACACAAGTTTGATGAAGAAATGGTCCGAGTAGCTGCGATTGTCGGCGGTCAGACTTACTTTATAGACTCATACGGCGTGGTGAAAAACGGAGCCAGGAGTTACAAGATTGATAAGAAACAGTTCCTCGAATTTCGCGATTCACTTAGTGCGAACGAGGTTGAAAAGCCGAATTAGAGCGCAATGAGGATGCGTCAGACACGGTGCATGGATTACTGCGCCATCTCGATCAGCTCGATATCCTTGCGCAGCATGGCATTGACCAGTGTCGAGAAATCGATGGCGTTGGCGAGCCGAGTCAGCCGGTTTTGCACTGCGGCGTCCAGATGCACCGGCAAGTTCAGGGTAGCGTCAGGCCGGTAGAACTTGCCGCGCGTGCCGCCGGAGAAATCGATCTCGGGCGGCAATTCGTCATCGATCAGGGAAACAGGCTCATCGGCGCAGCAACATCGCGACTCCAGAAGCGAGGAGCTTTGCCAGTAACCTCAGAGGGTAGCCCGGATAGCTCGGCACGTCGTCGGACAGAACGACGTCTGGGGCCTTGTACTTCGTACAGATGCGCATTTGCAAGGGCGGCAGGTCTCCCTGAAACCGCGCCCGGTATGCCGAAACCCAATGCGGGCCTTTATCGAAGTTCATGAACATCGCCGAATTGCAGCAGGTCGCGACCACTCTGTTGGTGACCGAGCTCTCTCTAATCTTGTAGCTCTTCAGGAGCGACGCACCTTTGGAACACTCAATACGGTCCCTTCGGTACAGTATATAGGCGGTACCGCCATCGGGATCCCGAACGGGACCTGCACTGGGTAAAGCCTCGATTTGACGCGAGCCTTGCCGGCAATCGCGGCAGTAGCAGACACTACTCACGATGGGAGCGCCGATCGCCGCGAGTTCAACGCTACCGCACGCGCACGAAGCTGTCATGTCGATCCTCGATGGTACGGACATCAACGACTCCTGAGCTCATCGAGATCGCTGCCGAGCCATTCGCACCGACGCACCGATCACCATACCAACTATTCCATAGCTCTATGACGTTTGGGAAGTCTTTCGAGTTCATCACGGCGCGCGAGCGCGACACGAACCTTCCTGCCTTCGTGGCCGGCGCCGCGTGCGGGTCGGTGGGATCTCACCGATGGCGACCCCCCAGGCATGCAAGGCATTCAGAGCAGGCACGGCGTGCGCTTGGCGCGCCGTAAAGCACTCCTCGGTCGCGCGACCACCGACGGACGCGCTCAATTCCATGTCCAGTCCTTGCTCGAGCCTCGGCATCCCCCACCCGGCGCACCCACCCACGCGCGCCCCCGGATCACTCGCCCGGCTGCCGCTCCGGGGGGCCGGCCCTTCGCCAACGCCCGCCGGCCATTGACGAACACATCCGTGACGCCGGTCGCGTACTGCAACGGCTTTTCATACGTGGAGTGGTCCTGAAAGGATTGCGGATCGAATACCACCACATCGGCAAAGGCGCCGGGTCGCAAACGGCCTCGATCGGTCAATGAGAGTACGTCGGCCGGCAGCGAGGTGAGCTTGCGCACGGCTTCCTCGACGGTAAGGACATGATCTTCACGCACATACTTGGCGAACAGGCGCGCGGCGCCCTTTGAGCGCGCGGCGGCCCCATGTAGCTGATTCGATCGTCGTCGATGGCCACATCGCCCGCAACGGCTTGGCGCTGGAGCCGTATATCAGGCCGTTCCGGATCACCACATCGTGCACCGGCACCGGCGCTGTCCGCGTTGCCGCGGCCTGCGCGATGCAGCTCGCGCCCGAAAGCCCCGCGGCGATTGCCCAACGCGCGATCGGATGGTTTCTTTTCATGGGGGGTTCGAATTCAGTTCGGGTAGCATGAACGCCTGCAAGGACTCGAGCAATGGCCCACTCCTCATCGATAGATCCCGAAGCCTACCGGCTGATGCGCGAAGGGCGTACCGGCGACGCATTGCCGCTGGCCGAGCGCGCCGTCGCGGGCTCCGTCGCATGCCTTCCCGGTCACAGCTTTCTCGCCTCGATACTGCTGAAATTGGGTCGTGTCGCCGATGCCGAACAGGTCGTGGCCCGCGCGGCGGAACTGGCCACGGGCACTGCCGAAGCCTATGACGGTCTCGCATACGTGTCGATCGAACTCGGGCAGCATGAACGTGCCAATGCGCTCTACCGCCGAGCCACCGAACTCGAACCCCGAAGGCCCCGCGCCTGGTACAACCTGGCGTGCAGCGAACGCAGCTTCGGCCGGCTCGCGGCGGCGGAAGACGCCTGCAACCGAGCGATTACGCTCGATGCGGGACAGTACCCGAGTTTCCTGCTGCGCTCGGAACTGCGCGTGCAAGCGCCCGCGGCCAACCACATCGAGGATCTCGAGCGGCGGCTCGCCGATTCGCGCCTGGACATTCATGGCAGGATATTCTTGGGCTATGCGCTCGCCAAGGAATTGGACGATGTGCAGCGCTTCGACGATGCCTTTCAGCGGTTCGCCGCTGCTGCCCGGTTGCGGCGCTCCCAGATCCGTTATGACATTGCCGGCGATGAACGCCGACTGCAGCGCATTGCAGAGGTGTTTTCCCTGAAGGCCTCGCGCGAGTGGGAACGGCACAGTACCTCGCAGCAGCATGGTGATCCGGCGCAGCACAGTGCCCCCGCGCGGCGCAATGATCCTGCGCAGCACGGTGAACCGGCACAGCACACTGCTCTCGCGCAGCGCGATGATCCGGCGCAGCGAGGGATTCCTCGTTACATCTTCATCGTGGGGCTGCCCCGTTCCGGCACCACCCTGGTGGAGCGCATCCTGACGGGCCTCGCCGGCGTGCGGTCGAACGGCGAGACGGAAAATTTCTCGCGCGCCCTGACGGCAGCGGCGTCGATGACGGGCCCTTCGGCGGCGGCGGCGAATCGCGGCGACATGTTCGATCGCGCGGCCGCAGCTAACCCGGCCGCCGTAGCCGCGCAGTACGCGCAGCTGGCTCGCCCCGCTGCGGCCGGCGAGACCATCGTCGAGAAGCTGCCGACGAATTACCTGTATGTCGGTGCGATTCGCCGTGCCCTGCCGGCTGCCAAGCTCGTGCTGGTCCGCCGCTCGCCGCTCGACAGTTGTTTTGCCATGTATCGAGCGCTGTTCGGCGACGCCTATCCGTTCAGCTACGATTTCGACGAGCTGGCGCGCTACTACGCAGCCTACGAGAAGCTCATGAATCACTGGCTCTCGCTCTTCGGCGAGTCGATCCACGAGGTCGTCTACGAGGAACTGGTGCGCGAGCCGCAGCGCGTGGGCGCCGCCCTCGCAGCGTACTGCGGACTGACGTGGAACCCGCAGGCCACCGACATCGAGAGCAATCGATCCGTGTCGCTGACCGCGAGCGCCGTGCAGGTGCGCCGGCCCATCTATGGCAGTTCATCCGGCCGTTGGCGGCACTACCGGCGGCATCTCACGCCGTTGATTGCCGCTCTGCGTCGTCACGGTGTCTCCGTTCCGGACGACGCCTGAACCGGCGTTGATCGGCACCGGTCCCGATGCCGATCCCGGGCCCGACGACGCCGTCATTGCCGACGCCGTTGCCATCGAGAACACCGGTCATGGATTGAACCGATACTTGAGTTCGATGCCTATGGTGCGCGGCTGCGCGATCATGTAGCGCGGGCGCACCGTCGGGCTTTGCAGCTCGATCACTTCGGACTGCTCGTCGCCCAGGTTCGCGCGCACGTCGAACAGATTCTTGGCGAACAGCGATGCTTCCCACGGACCGGTGGTACCCCCCACGTGCAGGTCGACCATGCTGTAGGAGGCGCGCGGTCGGCCGCCGTCCTGGACGGAAACGACCGAATAGCTGACGCTGCGGCCGGTAAAGCTGTACTGCGGCCGTACGAAGGCGGTGCCGAACGACGTCGGTATGCTGTAATCCGCGAGCAGAGAGCCGGTCATTTTGGGCACGCCATTGAGCGACTGCCCGGTGACGAAACCCGTTGCGCCTTCGGGCACCGAGGTGATTTTCGCGTTGTCGTAGCCCAGTGCCAGGCTCAGGTTCAGACCGTGAATCGGCGCCATGTCGGCTTCGAGTTCCGCACCCGTGCTGGTGGCGGTGCCGGCGTTCTGCGTCACGCTGTACGTGCAGGGCAGCAGAATGTTCTGTTGAATATTCTTCCAGTCGATGCGATACGCCGCCACGCGCAAGTTCATGCGGCCGTCGAACAGCGTGTCCTTCGAGCCCACTTCGTAGCTCCACAGAGAATCGCTCTTGTAGGAGCCTGCATCGTTACCGCACTGATCGGGCACGCTGTTGGTGCCGCCGCTGCGAAAGCCCTTGGCGGCGCTGGTATACACCATGTAGTCGGGCGTGAACTGATACTTGGCGGTATAGCGGGGCGTCACGGAATGTTCGGTGTGGCTGGCATAGGCGTCGGTGAGGCCGCCGTTGATCCACCCGTACCAATAGTTGTGCTTGTTGTACTCGAGCGTGGAGCCGCGGACGCCGGCCGACAGCTCGAGTCCCGCGACGGTGTAGGAGAGGTCGCCGAATTCGGCGACTTCGTTGTTCGACAGCGGCACGTCTTGGATGTAAGGATAGTACAGGTCGTAGGACTGCCCCGCGAGTACCGGCTGAGTGATGTCCTGCCCGGTGTGGCTCTTGCCGTGTTCGTAGTACAGGCCGGCGATGACCTGCACCGGGAACGAAAACGACGACTCGAAGCGAATTTCTTGCGTGAGCGAGGTCAAGTTGAGAAAGCTCAGTGCGGGCGAGGCAAGATACTCCGCCGGCAGCTGACCCGTCGCATAGGTGGGTCCCCAAAAGGTGGCCGATACCTCGGTGTTGTCTTCGATGTCGACCGTATGACGATGGAACCACGCGCTCGATGCGATGATGGAGCCGAAATCCATTTTGTACTTGCCGGTCAGGCTGCTGAACACCCACTCGTCCTGGCTGGATTCTTCGATATTGAGCGGCCGCACCTGCACCAGATTGTCGGGCGAGAAATCCGCCAGCGGAAACCCGTTGCTGCGCGAATCTTGATAGATGACCATCGGCGTGACATCGAGGCCGGGCAGCGCCGAGGGCGTGTACTGCAGCGTCAGCATGCCGCCGTATTCGGTGTCGCTCGCAATGTGCGAATCCACGCCCGTCCCTTGGCCGGGCGGCAGGGCATAGCCAGGCGTGGTCGCCACGCCGTACTGACGGCTGAAGTAGCCAGGCTTGTAGACCGTGTAGGCGCTGAACTTGGCTCCCAGCTCGCTCGGAACGATGGGGAGGTTCACGGTGCCCGATAGATCGTAGCCGGCGCCGCCGTGGTTGATGTCGAAGCCCTGTGCGTCGATGTAGCCGGTGACGCTCTGTGCTTCGGCGGGCTTGGTGATGAGGCGCACCGTACCGCCCATGGCGGAGGAGCCGAACAGGGTGCCTTGCGGACCCCGCAGCACTTCGATGCGCTCGAGATCGAGCACGCGCGGATCCAACGCGAGGGGCACGGGCGTATCGTCGATATAGAAACTGGTCGTTGCCTGGCCGTTCCGGTAGCGGCCGCCCGTGATGCCGCGGATGGTGACCGTGCGGCCGTTCGTGATGCCGAAATCGCTGCCCGTTCCGAACGACAGATTGGGAATGGCGTGCGCGTAATCCGCGAAGTTCACGTCGCTGAATTTCGCCAGCGTGTCGCCGGAGATCGCCGTGACGCTCAACGGCACTTCCTGAATGCTCTCACTGCGCCGCTCGGCAGTCACGGTAACGGCCTCCAGGGTGTCGGCACCCGTGTCCGCGGCCGTTGCGCGCAGCGCCGTGCAGATCGCGGCGGCCAAAAAAGTCATCTCTCCACGCGCGATGCGCGCGGTGAATTTTTTTCGCATGATCATCCCCGAGCAGTAGTTATTCGTCAGAATCGGCAAGTCATACTTTAGCGAGCAAGTGTCGTGCCAATTTGAATCGCCGCGCCGGGCGGCTACCAGCGCCGCGCCGGTCCCGAGGAGCCGCGCCACGCTCTGTCGCGGGGCGCTCGTGACCCGCTCTAGTGCACCGAGCCTGTTTCGGGCGGAACGGGACGCACTTGCCGCCGGTACAAATACAGCGGGATGCCGAGACAGGCCATGCCCAATCCGATGAGCGATTCGCCCGGGCGGCTGAGCAGCGTGGAGATGACGAAGGCGATGGCCACCACGATGTAGATGGCGGGCAACCACGGATAGCCGGCACAGCGATAGGGTCTCGGGCGGTCGGGCTGAGTCCGCCGCAGGATGAAGACGGCTCCCACCGTGAGCGCGTAGGTCACGGTCATCATGAAGATGAAGCAGGTGTACAGCTGTTCATAACGGCCGCTGACGATGAGTACGATCACCCAGGCGCATTGTGCGAGCAACGCCGTGCTCGGCGTCTTCCAGCGCGGATGGATCTTGCTCATGCTGCTGAAGAACGCGCCGTCGAGCGCCATGCTGTAGTAGATTCGCGCGCCCCCCAGCACCACGACGGAGGCCGCGCCAAAGGAGATGGCGGCGATGAACAGCGACACCCACTGTCCGGCATGATGCGAGAACAAGGCCGTCATCGCCGCGTCGGCGAGCGCGGGTTGCTGCGACAGGATCTCCGGCGGCAACGCATACAGGAACACGACGTTGGCCAAGAGGTAGGTGACGATGATGAGCAATATGCCGAGGATCAATCCCAACGGCAGGTTGCGCCCCGGGTTCTTGATTTCACCGCCCACCCACGACAGAAATTCCCAGCCATCGTAGCTGAAGAAGAGCGCGATCATGCCCACCCCTAAGCCGCTGAGCGTCACCGGGGCCGCGCTCGAATTCAGCGGTGCATCGAAGTGCGACCACGATCCGTGGCCGAAGGCCAGCCCGACCACGACGATGAGTCCGAGCGCCGCGAGGTAACCGACCGCCGTCACGTTTTGCAGCCACGCGGCGATTCTCACGCTGCGCAGATTGACTGCGGTGAGCACGATGACGGAGCCGACGGCGAACACGGTTTCGCGGGTGATATCGAGATGCCACCCCAGCAAGCCGAGTCTCAACACGACGTGATCGGCCCCGAATTGGGGAAATGCACGGCCGAAAAAAATGGCCGAGCTGATCGCCATCGCGGCCAAGGCGCCGCTGTTGCCGGCCGTGAACAACACCCATCCGTACAGGAAGGCGGCAAACCGGCCGTAGGCTTCGCGGATGAACACGTACTGTCCGCCGGCCTCCGGGTACATGGCGCCGAGTTCCGCGCATGCGAGGCCCGCCAAGAGCGTGATGCCGCCGACCACCACCCAGAGCAGCAGCGCGATCGCGGGATTCGGTACGGCGCGCAGAACGTCGGCGGGAACGATGAAGATGGACGCGCCGATGGTTCCGCTGACGACGATCATCACGGAATCGAACAGTGTCAGTTGACGCTCGAGCTTAGGGTGGCCCTCCGCCGCGTCAATGCGCATCGCGCCACACGCTCCTAGCGTGAATAGTCCGGCTCCTCGCGGTCCAGCACCCGCTTGATGGCGGTCAAATGCTTCTCCGCATAGGCATCGAACACCGGCACCTGGCTCGCGAGACTCGCCGCCACCTCGTCGGCTACCCATTGCAAGGGCCGTCCCGCCGACATCGCGAGCATCTGCCGCTGGCAGGTGTCCTCGAGGTAGTACAGCCGGTCGAATGCGGCCGCGACGGTGGGCCCGACCACCAGCGGCCCGTGGTTGCGCATCATGAGGACGTTCTTGTCCGCGAGAATGGCGGCTTCGCGCTCGCCCTCCTCGATCGAGAAAGCAGCCCCATGACAGTCCTCGTCGTAGGCGATCTTGCCGAAAAATTGAAATCCCGGCAGGAAGACGGGTTCGACCCGCGCATTGCGGATGAGGCACAACGCCGTCGCGTAAGGACTGTGCGTATGCAGCACCGCCTTGGCATGCTTGTTGAGCCGGTGAATGGGGGCATGCAGCGAAAACGCCGACAGCTCGACGGTGCCCGTGCCTTCGACGATGGTGCCATCGAGATCGCACAGCAGGAGGCTGCTGGCGGTGATCTCAGACCAGAAGAAACCTTCGGGATTCACCAGGAAAAGCTCATCGGAATGCGGTGCGAGCAAACTGAAGTGATTGCACACGCCCTGTTGGTAGCCCAGGCGGGCCGCCCAGCGGAGCGTTGCCGCGAGATCAACGCGCGCTTGACGGAGACTTGAGGTCATGGCGCTCGCGCCGCGCGCGATGTGAGGAGATGCCTGCCGGGCGGCGCATCAACCCGCGTCCTGCGCGGGGCTCGCCGCCATGCAGATGCCGCGCATCTGGGTCAGCCCCAAGTCCATGTGCTCGTCGATTTCCTTGTGCATGAGTTCCAGATTCTCGCCCAACGCCAACTCCAGAAATCGCTCGTGCATGCGCACGCTGTTCGGGCTGTCGGGCGCGGCGCGGTGCAGGATGAAGCACAGCTGCATGCGGCGGGTGACATGACGCCAGGTATGCATCAGCAGGCTGTCGCCCGCGAATTCGTACGGCACGCTGTGGAAATCGATTTCCGCGCTCATCTCCTCGGCCGCCCCGCCGCGCTCGGCCGCCACCAGCAGCGCTTCGTAGCGCCGCATCAGGGTTCGCTTGAATTCGGTGTCGCGCCGCGGCCAGACCAACGTGAAAGCGTATTTCTCCAGAACCCGGCGCAGACCGTACGCCTCGCCGATGGTTTTCTCATCCATCGTGGTCACGTACGTGCCGGTGTAGGGCTGGCTGAACAGCAACCCTTCGTCGATGAGTTCCCGAATGCCTTCGCGAATCGGGCCGCGGCTCACATGCAGTCTCGCCACCAAATCCATTTCCGTGATTTTGGTTCCGGGCGGCAACTCCCCCGACAGGATGGCCTCGCGCAGCGCGTCCACCACCAGGCTGCGGCGGGTGACGGAGGGAAGCGGCTGAATGGCTTTGACGTTGCTCATCACATCTCGCAGTGGTCTCAAGGTAAAATCACACGCCGTTGAATGATTGTCAACAATCCATTCAGGTCAGCGCTCGGGCAAACGCTCGGGCAATGGGCACGGCGTCGGCGCTGGACAGGCAGGTCGGAATCAGCAGCAGCACGCCGGCGCGTGCGCGGCTGGCATCCAGCCGCACCGACGGGATACCGGCGCGCAGTCGGTTCGCCACCTCTTGCGCGTCGTGGCCTGCCGCCTTGATCTCCACCCGCGGCACGCCCCGGTTCTCCTCATCGGCCACGACCCGCGCCTGCAGATCGGGCACCGTGCGCAGGGCCTCGAGCAGCGATTGAGCAACGAGCGTCAACCGCTCTTCCCGCACGGCATCCGGCGTGGCCGCGAAGGTCTCGAGCGCCAGCAGCAGTCCGACGATCTGTTCCTTGCCCACTTTGCAGGAGCGGCCGATGCCGTTGCGCGGGACGCACTTCAATTCGTGTTTGTCGATGAGGCTGGCCGGGGGCTGCCACGAGCTGAACTCGAAATCCAAGTCGAGTTGCTGCAGCAGCGCCGAGACGATCAGCGAGCGGCGGCCGCAGAGAATTCCCGAGGCCATGGGGCCGCCGATTGCCTTGCCGCCGCTGAACACCACCAGGTCCGCCCCCTCGTCGATGAAACGCCGTAAATTACCCTTCGGCGGCAGTTCCGCGGCGGCATCGACCAGCAGCGGCAAACGGTTCCGGCGCGCGATGACGGCCACCTCCGGTAGTGCGGGGCGCGAGTCCGGACGCGCGACATAGAAGAAGCCGGCCGTCCGCTCGGTGATGGCCCCTTCGAGCTCCCATCCTTCCGTGTCGCGCACGCCCACTCCGACGATTCGATCGGCCACACCGGCTTCGACGAAGCGTCCGCCGGCGGCCCGTACGGCATGGTCATAGGAGTTGCGATGGCTGCGCGGCACGATGAACTCGTTGCGCATCCCCGAAGTGTCGGGGAGCCTGTCCATGGCCCCGGCGTCGAGGCCCGCGAGGCAGGCGGCGGCGCCGAGCAGCAGACCCGCCGACGCCCCCGAGGTCACGATGCCCGCGTCGGCCCCCGTCAGTTCGGCGATGATGCCGCTGGCGTGAGCTTGTGCGTCGGCAATGTCGATGCTCGATTGTGCGGCCGCCGCCATGGCCTGTGCGATGCCGGCCGCAACGGGGCTCGCGCTCAAATGGGTAACGGACCCGGCCGCATTGATGATGGGCGCGATGCCGAGCGATTCCATACTGTCTTTCATAGACCGGTGACTCCCACGCGTACCTGGCACCCTCGAGTGCGCGCAATTAATTGGCGCCACACCTTGACGGCTGCGATACCAATTGTCAACAATGCAACAAGAGAGTCACGGTTAACCCGGGTTTCGCACGACTCGAGATCGCAGTCTGGCCACATATCGGACGGGGCCGCCTCGACCCCGTAGATTCGGCGCGTAGCGCCCTCGAGATCGCAGTCTGGCCACATATCGGACGGGGTCGCCTCGACCCCGTAGATTCGGCGCGTAGCGCCTAAGGAGAATGAACGTGCACGCGGTAACGAGCGCTCGGTTTCGCGCGGCAGTCGACGCCTCCCGTGAGGACTGGGAGATCATCGAGAACGCCGAGCGGCAATGGCGCCGCAATGCCGGCGTCGGCGAAGGCCTGCTGCGGCTCTTGGGCTCGTTGCAGTACGACGACGCCTTGGGCGCGCCGGTCAATCTCTACACTCATTGCCTGCAGACAGCCACCCGTGCGTTGCAGGACGGGGCGGACGACGAACTCGTGGTGGTCGCGCTATTTCATGATGTTCCCGAGGCCATCAGCCAGAATGATCATGGGGCGCTGGCGGCACAGCTTCTGGCACCCAGAATTTCCGCGGCACGCACCTGGCTGCTCACTCATCACGGCGTGTTCCAGAATTACTATTTCGTGAACCATCCCACCCGCGACCGCCACGAGCGGAACGGTTGCCTCGACCATCCCTATGCCGAACAAACGGATTATTTCTGCCGCTGCTATGACCAAAATTCCTTCGATCCCGATTTTCCGGTGTTGCCCCTGGACTCATTCCGGCCGATCGTACGGCGCTTCTTCACCGCAGCAGGTGCCGCATGAGTGACGCCCTGCCGGTTCGACGAATCTTGAACGAACGCGATCGTGGCTTCGCTGCCGCCGTCGTGGTCCCCTTGGGATCCCGGTCGATGATATTCATTTCCGGCGAAGTCGGCCGCGGCGAGTCCGGCAAAGTCGTCGCCGGCACCTTCGATACGGAAGCCCGTCAATGTTTTGCGAACTTGAAGTTCGCGTTGCAGCGAGCCGGCGCCGAGTTCAGGGACGTCGTTCGCATCACGGCCTACCTCAAGGACCTCGCCGACTATGCGGTGTATGCACAGATCCGCAATGAGATATTCGGCGCGGAATGGGCCGCCAGCGCCACGGTCGGCGTGTCCGATCTGCTGCTGGGCGCACGCATCGAGATCGATGCGGTGGCCGTCGTCTCGAGCGATGCGTCGGTACATCCATGACGGAATCGAGCGCGATTGAACGCGCCTATCGCAAGGCAACGCCCAAATCCGCCGAACTCATCGAGCGCGCCGCGCGCGTCATGCCCGGCGGCAATACCCGCACCGCGAGTTTCTACCCGCCCTATCCCGTGGTGATCGAGCGCGGTGACGGCCCCTGGGTGTGGGACGTGGACGGCCGGCGCTACGTCGATATGTTCTGCAACGGACTGAGCTTGATCCACGGGCACAACTACGCCCCGGTGCGCGCCGCCATCGAGGCCGCTTTACCGCGCGGCACCGCATGGGCAGGCGCATCCCGGGACCAGGTCGCCTATGCCGAATTGTTGACGCAACGGCTGCCCGCGCTGGAGCGGGTCCGCTTTACCAATTCGGGTTCCGAGGCGGCCATGATCGCGGTGAAGGCCGCACGTCATTTCACCGGGCGTCCCTGCATTCTGAAATTCACGGGCGCCTACCACGGCAGTTATCCGGACCTCGAGGCAGGCCTGTATGGACAGGCGGATATTCCCGGCCGCGCGTTCACGGCGCGCTTCAATGACATCGAGGGCATCGAGCGTGTTATGTCGAAGCACGGTCACGAGATCGCCGCCATCGTGGTTGAACCGGTGTTGGTCACGGGCAGAGTGGCGGCGCCCCAGCCCGGATTTCTATCGCAGGTGCAAAGTCTCGCGCGGCGATATCAAGCGCTGACCGTTCTGGACGACTGCCTCATGCTGCGGCTCGCGGTGGGAGGTTCGGCGGCGAAGTTCGGGCTGCAGCCCGACCTCGTCATGTTGGGGAAATTCTTGGGCGGGGCACGCCCTTCGGTGCGGTCGGCGGACGGGCCGACATCATGGAAATGTTCAATCCCACGCGGCCGGGCTGCCTGTTTCACGGCGGCTCCTTCAACGGCAACCCCATCGGCTGCGCCGCAGGGCTCGTGACGTTGCGCGAATTGACGGCTGAGCGAATCGCCGTCATGGATGCCAGGCGGCAGGAAATTCACGATGCGTTGTTCACGCAGGCGCGCGAACTGGGTCTCGACATCGAGCTCACCGGCTTAGGCTCGGTCGGCGGCATTGCGTTCGCGGCGGATCCCAGCCGGCACGAGGACGACCCGTCGGCGCTGGGACTCGGGCCGCTATTCCATCTGGCCTGCGCCAATGCCGGCGTGCTCTTGGGTCCCGGCGGCATCATCGCGCAGTCGACGGTTCACGATGACGCGGCGACCAGCGCGGCGATCGCCGGTCTCACCACTGCCTTAGCCCATGTCGCCGAACTCAGCGAGCTGGTTTAAAGCGAGTCCAAGGCATGGTCGCTCGGGAAATGGTCACGCGAGACACCCAGCTGCGGCGGAACTGACCTAATCGTTTCGGCCAAGTTCCGACGCGAAACCGCGCAGCGCGTCGGCCAGTTCCGTGACCACGCTCGCCTCGCTGGTCAGGCAGGGGAAGAACTTGACCACCGCCGGTTCGATCAGCGAGACGCTGTGGCACATCACACCCCGCTTGAACAGCGCGGGTTGAATCGCATCGCGGACGCTGCGCGACCTCAGCCCGATGGTCGCGATGGCGCCGAGCACCGAGCCCGGTGCGAACACGGCCGGGAATTCATCGCAGAGTGCCGCGAACTCCTGCGTCAACTGCGTCTCGAGACTTTTAACATTGGCCGTAAGATCCGGGCGTTGAATGATCTCGATCACCTTGGCGGCAACCAGCGAGGCAATGGGGCTGCCGGCCATGCTGCTGCTGAATCCCCAATGCCCCTCGTTCAGGCAGCGATCGTAGATGGGCTGGGTCGTGAGCAAGACGCTCACCGGATAGAGTCCGCCGCCCAAACCCTTGCCGAGAATGATGATGTCGGGCGACAGAGCGTAGTGGCTCGTCAGCCAGGGAAGCCCTGAGCGGCCGAGACCGGTGCGCGTCTCGTCGACGATGAGCAGTATGCCTTTGCGGCGGCAATCGGCGGCGATCTCCTGCAGAAATGCCGGCGATGCGGGCTCGAATGTTTCGAAATTCATGAGCTCGAGAATGAGCGCGGCGCAGTCGCCGTCGAGCAACTGGGTCACCGATGCGGCCCGGTCATACTCGTCGAAAAATCGGGTCTGCGATCGAGACAGGGAGTAGTGCTCGATTTGACCGTCGTAGTCGGACCCGGTGACCAGGGCTGCCAAGCCGCCGTGCCCATGATATCCGTGGCGATACGCGACCAGCTTGTTCCGGCCGGTGCAGCGCATGGCAAACATCAATGCCAGATCGATGGAGTCGGTGGAACTCAACGTGGTCACGCAGCGGCACAGGCCAGGGCTGGGGGCCATGGCCGCCAGCGAATCCTGCAATGCCAGCGATTCCGCCGTGGGCATCGACCAGATCCCCGCGTCGTGCCGATCGAACGCCGTGCGCAAGGTCGCGAGCAGTTCCGGATTGCGATGCCCCAGCGAATGCACGCCGCCGGCATTGCCGCAGTCGAGCAATCGGTGGGTGCGCTCGATGTTCCAGAGATAAGACCCTTGGGAGTCGCCGATGACGAACTCCATTTCCGACGACTGCTGCAACTCGGCGAGAAACGCCCAGGAACGATCGAGGTAGCCGGACAGCACGTCCTTGGAAGAAGCAGCGGGGTTCTTATCGATTGTCACGAGGATAGGTTCCACTCGGGTAGTCCAAACTAGGCGCGACTGCGCACATCACGGGCGTGCGGTCAATCATGCATGATTCAGGCTCGCGGCGCGAACCCACGCGCTAGTGTATTTCCTGATCGCGGACCGTCATTTCGGCCCGGGTGCAGGCAACAAGACCGGCTGACCTCGAGGGGCGTGCGGCACGCTCCGCTCGAAGCCTCGCCGTGCCGGCGGCGTACTACTTGGCGCCTTTCTCGGCGGTGACCTCGCTCATTTGAAGGATCGGCGTAAGGTCGGTGTAGTTCTTGATGTCGCCCAGGATCTCGTCCGCGTGCGGTCCGAATCCCTTCTGAAAGTCCTCCGGCGACTCGGAGAAGATGTGGCACATGGCCACGTACGTCGGGGGCGTCCCAGGCGCGCCGCCGGCCAACCCTTTGTCGATAGTGTAGCCCTTGCAGGTATCGCCCATCCGGGCTTTCACCAACGGCAGGTGCTTGTCGCGGTAATACGCGTGGTCGAATCGCGCGCCGGGGGTGTTCGGGTACATCACGCTCACTTTGATCATTCGGTTCTCCTCACGGTGAAAAATTCCTGGCGCTAGCCGCCGCGAATTATATACGACTCGCCATGGTGGCGCTCTCGTGCGCCATCGAGAACGGCGATGCGCACCTGAAGAATTTCGCGGTCTTGTACGAGAACGCCCAAAGCCCGGTCGTTCTCGCGCCGGCCTATGATCTCGTATCGACCACCGTGTACCACGTTCGTGACGTACTGGCGCTCGAACTCGACGCCATTGACGCGTATCGACGAGCCATCGTGCACGATCCCGGTATGGCCGATGCTCACTTCTACCTGTCCGCCTTGCATGACCGATTGGGCGAAGCGCAGGCCGCGTTTCGCCACTTGCTCGCGTACCGGCGGTTGCAGCAGGCGCACGGCACGACAGCCTTGTAACCTCACGCCGTCCCGCCCGTTCCATTTCAGAATCGTCCGTGTTCCATCCGGAGTCGCCGGCTCGAGACCCAATTCGGCCGGTATGCGAACGATTTTCTTCACCTGCTCGGCGTTGCTCGCCGCCAGTCTGCCGCGGCCAACCGCTCCTCCGGCGGCATTTCCGGGCTTCCCCCTGTGTTCCTGATTTGCTTCCCGGACTGGCCCCGTCCTCCCCCCGGTATTCCGCAGTATCGCCGCGTTTTCGTCCGTCGGGCAGCACGATCATTTTACATTCCGTCTTGACACATCGAACTTTGCATTACAAAGTACAAGCACTTGCGCGGCAAATCGTTCAGCAATGGCACCCTCTTGGCTGCGGCTGAGCGCATCGGTCGCAAATACTTTTCTGAGTGCCCCTCCCTCATGACACCGCGTGCATTGCTTCTCCTCCTCCTGACGGCCGCCGCCGCACACGCGGCGTCGCCCATCGATATAGACGATTTTCACGGGAGAGTTCTATATTTGGATTTCTGGGCTTCCTGGTGTGCACCCTGCCAGCAGTCCTTTCCTTGGATGCAGGCCATGAAAAATGCCCACGAAAGCGAGGGGCTGACGATTGTCGCCGTCAATCTCGACCAGCATCGGCTCGACGCAGATCGATTTCTCGCCAAGTTGCATCCCACCTTCGACGTTCGCTTCGACCCCGACGCGCAGACGGCGCAACGCTTCCAAGTTCACGGCATGCCCACCAGCCTGATAATCGATCGGCAAGGCGTCGTGCGATTTACCCATATCGGATTTCGGCCCATCGATGGCGCGGAGTATGAGGATCAGTTGCGCCAGGTGTTGGCGGAGAAATGAGCAATTTTCGGGAGAACTCTTGATGTGGAAGCGCAGTGTCGTGCTGGCGGTCTTGAGCGTGATTGCAACGGGATGCGGCTCGCTGGGAGTGAGGCCTTGGGAGCGAGGCGTGCTCGCGCGCTCGGATATGCAGCTGGACGGCAGTCCTCTCGACGCAGCGATCGATGATCACCTCTATTTCAGCAAAGAGGCCTCCTCCGGCGGCCGATCATTCGCGGGCGGCGGCTGCGGATGCAATTGAAGCCCAAACCCCCACGGATCGGCTCCGCGAAGATGCGGCGGGGATTGATGGCCGCGAGCTGCGCCTTATTGGGAGCGGCCGGAGCGCGCGCCCAGGATACCCACGCGGCTCCGGCCGACAGCGGGATACTGGAAGATTGGTCTGTGGATTCGGCTCTCGCGTATTACCACGAGGATGGCCGTATCCAAGCCATCGAGCCCATCGTCAATGTGTCGAAACTCTTTGCGGACGGCGAGACGCTCAGCCTCAATGCAACTTTCGACAGCTTGTCGGGCAGCAGTCCCAACGGCGCATTGACCAGCCACACCGCCCAGACGTTTTCCTCCCCCTCTGGAAAGGCTGCGCACCGCTATAGCACCGCGCCCGGGCAGCTGCCCGTCGACCCGAACTACGAAGACGATCGAATCGCGGTGGGCGCGAACTGGAGCGTGCCCATCACCCGGGTAACCCAGGTCAGCGTCGGCGGAAAAGTGTCGGGTGAAGACGACTTCTACTCTGTGACGCTCGACGCCTCTATCGCGCACGACTTCAATGAGAAGAACACGACGTTGTCACTGGGTTTGTACGACGAATTCGATTCCTTGCGTCCCATCGGCGGCGCACCCGCAGCCGGCAGCGACTATGCGTTGGCGGAAAAGACGGGCGACAAAACCAAGGACGGGGTGGGCGCACTTCTAGGGCTCACCCAGGTGATGACGCGAAACTGGCTCTCGGAGATCAATGTCTCGGTTGACCGGTTCAAAGGATATCTCAACGATCCTTATAAGTTCACTTCGATCATCGACGGCGCAGGAAGTACCTTGGGCTACGAGTACGAGAATCGCCCCGACCAACGCACCCGCAAGAGCGCGTACTGGGACAATCGCATTGCCTGGAGCACCCGGCTGTCGACGGCCGCCTCCCTCCGCTACATGAGCGATAACTGGGGCGTGCGTTCCGATACCGCACAAGCGCACCTTCACTGGTCGTTGTCCGACAATCGTTACGTCGAGCCGAGCATTCGCTGGTATCGGCAGACCGCGGCGGCTTTTTATACGCCTTTCATCCTGAGTACCAGCGAGGTTCCGATGGCCTATCAATCCTCGGATTCTCGCCTGGGCCCCTTTCACGCGTTAACCTTCGGCTTCAAGTACGCCCAGAAGCTTCCCGGGTTCGGCGGCCGCGCCGAATCGGAGTTCAGCGTGCGCGCGGAGTATTATCAGCAAATACTGGACGAGCGAACACCCACGCCCGCCGGGCTTCAGGGGCTGGACCTGTATCCCGACCTCAAAGCGATATTGATCCAGGTCGGATGGCGGTTCTAGACGTCAAACAGCGGGTGGAAGATGGCACCGAATGCGAGCAGACGGACCTGACAGCACTATAACCGTCGAATCGCGGGGGGAGCACTTGCTGGCGGTGCGATTCACGGCGATGGCATCCCCATGCGAAGTGCTCGTGCCGAGAATGAGCCGGGAGACCGCGTTGGCGATCGGCGCCGCGGCTGCGGAAGAAGCGTGGCGCATCGAGAAAAAATACAGCCGCTTTCGCAACGACAGCGTCACCGCCTGGATTCACGGACATCGCGATGCGACCATTGAACTGGACGAGGAGACCGCCTCCTTGATGGCCTTCGCAAGCCGCTGCTTTGATCTTAGCGACGGTTTGTTCGATATCACGTCGGGCGTATTGCGCCGTGCGTGGACCTTCGACGGATCGGACCGCATTCCCGATGCCGCCGCGATCGATCGTCTCTTGCCGCTGGTGGGCTTCGATAAACTGCAGTGGCACCCGCCGCACCTGATGCTGCCCGCCGGCATGGAATTGGATTTCGGCGGCATCGGCAAGGAATACGCGGTGGACCGAGCCTATTCGTTGCTCGCCGATATCGAGAAGATTCCCTTTCTCGTCAATTTCGGCGGCGATCTGCGCGCGAACCGGCCCCCATTGCATGGGCCGTGGCAGGTCGCCATCGAGCGACCGGATACGCATTGCGAAGCGACCCTGTTGCTCGACCTCGAGCACGGCGCACTGGCGACCAGCGGCGACTCCCGGCGTTACTTGCTGAAAGGAGGCATTCGGTATGGCCATATCTTGCATCCCGGCACAGGATGGCCGGTGCCGGACTCACCGCGCTCGGTCACTGTCGCCGCGAGCAGTTGCACGGAAGCAGGACTGCTATCCACCGTCGCATTACTACACGGGTCCGGGGCGCGAGCATTCCTGGAAGAGCAAGACGTACGGTACTGGCTTCTGTGATTGTCATGGGCGCCGGCTATCTCAGGTCGCGCGGTAGAGGATCCGTCCAAGGATTTAATAGGCTCACGCGCGTCTTCGCATAATCCGCCGTATCGCGGGTGGCTATGGTGAGGCCGTGATGGAGAGCGGCTCACGTAAAGACGATCCAGGGGCTGCGCGGCTATGAACGCGACGACCTTTCGCTCCGGCTTGGGGCGGCGTAATTCAGAAAGAATGTTGGTATCCAGCAGCCAGTTCGTCACAGCGTGACGCTACGCACCGGCATGACCAGACGCTCAGGCGCTATTTCGATTTCCCGATGGGGAGACGCCTGGAGCGCTTGAATTAACGCTTGGCCGGATCTCTCACCCTTGAGGCGTCGAAATTCTTCGGCTGCGATGACGACGACCTCGTCTCGCCCATGCACGGTTACGTGTTGAGGTCCTTCGCTGCGAACTTTGCGTACCAATTCGCTGAATCGAGCCTTGGCATCCTGCAATACCCAATGACCCGAGGGCGGCTTGGGGGCGGACGATTTTCGCGACTTTGGCGGAGCATTTATTCTAGTCATTCTGACTGGAATATCAAATGGAGCCCGGACGTTCAAGCCAGCCCGCTCCCATCACAGCCCGAACCCGTAATCCCCGCTCAACCGAACCCGCCCCGCCAGCGGCGTCAATGCGATCGCGCCCGGCTCCGCCGCCGAAACGCTGAAAAACACATCCTCTGGTTCCGAGTGCAATCGATAGTCCTCCTGCGCCGCCCCGCAGTGAGGACAATGATTCGCGAAGCACCCGCCTTCGGAGTCGGCGCCGACTTCTCGCCTGAATAGCGGCCATGGCTCGAGCTGCGCCGCGAGCGCATCATCCATCGCCCAAATATTCGACACGGTGAACCGTGCTATCGGCTCGCCCATCTCGACATCCGTTCCGCTGTCGCAGTAAATGCAGATGACCTCGATCTCATCGTGGCATTTCACGCAAGCTGTCCGCGCAGAGGCCACGAACGCCTCGTCCGACGCAATGCCAAATGCCGCTTCCTCGCCCTCTCCCAACCAGCGCGAGAATCGGTCCGACGCCGCATCGCGTTGGATATACCAGCGCTTCGAGTCGCCATCCCACGAAGCACCGGCGGCCTCGACCCCGGCATAGTCCTCGGGTCGGACATCGAGATAGATTCGTTCCATGGGCGTCACTTGCACTACACATCCAGTTTGGCATTGCGGCGCAACTTTTCGCGCGCCCTCGTCGCTCCCGCCGCGCGCGGCAACGAGTTCGCTCGTCGCAGTATCGCACCCGCCGCTCCCATCAACCACGCCGCCCACGCCGATCGATTGTGCGGCGTTCGCCGATGACTTGGGAGTTCGCTTTCTTACCGATACTCGCACTTTTGGCGGCCTCACCCGGAGGCCCGGCCGGATCTTGGACTGCTTGCGAAATCACATCTCGAATAGCGGCAGGCACTTTGCCGTTTACGCACGCCGGCTGTCAGGGCGGCTTCTTAATTCGCACGGTCAGTTCCTGCCGACCCGGGGGCAGATTTCGCTGCACCATCTTTTGGCGCCAGCCGGGATGGAATTGGGCGTACAACGCGGGCGAGAATTGACTCGCACTCACGATGCTGTCAGCGCGAATCACCAGGTAGAACTGAGTCAAATTGGGAGCGGATCCCGGCGGCGCCGGCAACGACGCGGCGTCACGAGATTGAGCAGGAACGCACATATGGGTCCCATCACGAGCGAATACACCGCCGTAACAACCCACTCCGCGCGATGGGTCCGCGTGGCTCGCGGCTATTTATAGCCGACCGCTATGTCGTCGTGCGCCCGGGCGGTCTCGTTGAGCAGCGCCGCTCGGGTCATCCGCGCCACGTTGCCCAGGATATTGACTGCCAGCACCAGCACCGGCAAGACCAGATGCGCGATGGCATTCGCGAATGCGCCGGGTACGCCGCTGCGCCAGGTATCGACAACAGCTGTTCGCGTGCGGCAGAGGGCACGGGCGGCACGGTAGTTGTGAGGATGCCGCGCCGCCAATAACCATTTTCTCTGTGCTTATGCGATAGATCGCCCCTACAACTCGACTAATGTGCTGTCGTTGGCGGCGAGGCAGCCCCCTCCGGCAGAGCGAACACCCAAATCGAACTGCTGCGGGCAATCGGCAGCGGTATTTCGGGCGTGAGTACGGTGAACACGGACGGAGCCGACTCTCCATAACCGACGACTATCGCGACGTATTGCTTGCCTTTCACCGCATGAGTTATCGGAGGGGCGTTGGGAATGTCGGCGAGGCGTGCCCGCCACAAGAGACTGCCATCGGCATCATCGTACGCACTGAACCAGCGGTCCGTGGCCGCTGCGAACACCACGCCGCCCCCGGTCGCCAAGACACCGCCGCTTTGGAACGCCCTCTGCCGATCCTCCCACAGCGTTTTTCGTTGTTCGAGATTGATCGCCTGCAAACGCCCGAAGCGCCCATCGCTATCCGGCCGCGGGTGCATGGTGATATTCACGCCCGTGGATAGAAATCCCCGCTCGCCGGCACCCGCGGGCACCAGTTCCATGCAGGTTTCTTGAGCCGGGACAAACAGGACCTGCGTCTCCGGGTTGTAGGCCGTGGGCATCCAGTTGCGCCCCCCGCCGCCATGCGGGCACACGGTGACGACATGGTTGCGATCCGGCAGCAGTGCCCTATCAATGGTCTTTGCGCCGGTCTTCGGGTCGATGGCGGAGATCAGCGTTTGCGGACCCATGTCGACCGAGAATGCATACTTGCCGGTGGCCGCCTCGAGCGCATCGAATATGCCCACCTTGCCGCCGGTCACCACCAGCTTTTTCATTTCGCCGTTGACGGGCAGATGCAGAATCTCCCGTTCGAACGCCCAGTCCAAGTCCCATTGATCGTTGCGCACATGTTGAAAGTGCCACTTGAGCTTGCCCGTGTCGGGATCGAGCGCGATGGTCGTCTCGGTATGGAGTCCGTCGTTCGTCACGCCGCGAACGCTCAACCCTTGAAGGCGACCCCGGTCAACGATCGGATCTTCTCCGCATCCGCAGGCGTCGCCGGGTTGTAGACGACCATGCTGAGATCCGGCCGACCATCGACCGCGAACGCCGAATATTCGAAGGCGATCGGGCCGAGTACCGGATGCCGTATGTGCTTGACGCCCTCGCCATGGCTGCGCACGTCATTATCGCGCCACATCGCCTTGAACTCGGGGCTGAGCCGGCAAAGTTCATCGACGAGAGGTTCCACCTCCGCCGCCGCCCCCGCACGTGCCGCGTCCACCCGGAACGCGCCCACCACGAATCGCGCCACGCTTTCCCAGTCGTACTGGGCCGCGCGGACGCGAGGATCCAGGAAGATGAAGCGCAGGATATTGCGCTGCTCCGGCGGCAGCGATCCATAGTCGGTGAGCATCACGGTCGCCGCCCGGTTCCAGGCGACCACGTCCCAGGTGGCGGTCCTGATGAGCGCGGGGCTCGGCTCCAGTGCATCGAGCACGCGTTGCAGCCGTGGCGTGACGCCCTCGTCCTTCCGGTAGCGCACGTCAGGCGGGCGGCCGAGGCCGAGCAGGAAAAGATGCTCACGCTCGACCTCCGTCAGCATCAGGGCCTGCGCAATCCGCTCGAGCACGTCCGCCGAGGGCGCGCCGCCGCGTCCCTGTTCGAGCCAGGTGTACCAGGTCGAGCTGATATGGGCGCGCTGCGCCACTTCCTCGCGGCGCAGGCCGGCGGTGCGGCGACGCTCCGACGGAAAGCCGAACGCCGCCGGATCGAGCTTCGCGCGACGGTCCTTCAGATAGGCCCCAAGCAAGGTCTCGGTCGCGATGTGCTAGCCCATCCTGTTAGCAGCCATACCATGATAACCTCATTACTTTACCAGCATAGCTTGCGAGCAGACACTGGGCTCATCGCCGATCTCGATCACCCCGCCTATTTCGCTTGAGTGCGCCAGAGGGTCATCCTCACTCGACTTTGCAAGCCGTGAGTCCATTAGCCGAGGCTTTCGACATCGTCGAAGGGATTGGGGAGAATACGTCGAGCCACGAACAATCCGATGATCGGTATGGTCGCCGGAATCGCTTCGCGCAATCGGCGCTCGCAACATTTGAATGATTTCCCCGTCGTTATCACGTCATCGAAGAGCACGATCGCTTCGCGCAGCGGCTTGACGGCAACCACGGCGCAATCCAGTTCGAGCAGCGAGTGCAGCGCTTCCGGCGTCAGTCTGTTGCCCGTCCTATGATCGGATTCGGTGCTCGACGAGCGGCGCAGGAGCAGGCGAATGTCGGAGTCGAACCCGGCACATCCCAGGGTGAGTGCCCGAGTCAATCGATCGTCATGGTCGGCGTGGCCAGGGGCCTTCGATGGCGGGACCGGCACGAAGGTCAGGCGCTCGATTTGATTGCGGCCCAATACCTCGCGCAGGCCCGTGGCGATGGTCGCGATCGCGCTCTCCTTGTAATTGCGGCGTGCCGGATTTGCCCTCGCGATCGAGGGCAATGTCTTGAAATTGAACACGAGCTGATTGGTCCCGCCGCCCTCATAGCCCTTCCCCGCAAAATATTCGCCGAAGAAGAGACATCGATCGCCCTCCTGCAAAAAGGCATGCTGATCGCGATTGGTCTCGTCGATCCCGGTCAGTCGGTCAGGCAGTAAGGTGGGCACGGATCTCGTCAAACTCACTGACCCGGATCGCACCTCGCTCGAGGTACTTCGCCGGCCAAGTCAGCTCCGAATTACGGAAGCAGCTGTCGAGAATGAAGAGTTTTCGGTTCTGCTGAATGGCGTGGCGAGCCTGGATGAGCGTTCCCGACGTGTTGCCCGCTTCCACGATCACGGTAGCTTCCGTCAGCGCCGACATGGTGACGTTGCGCTCCGGGAAGAAAAACCGATTGCCCTTCGGTCCCTGCCGCGAATATCGAACGATCGGCACTTGGCTGATCGCCAGAAATTCATCGGCGATCAGCCGCTGCAGATCCTTGTTCGCAGCCGGGTAGCAGGAGGTGATCGGGGTACCGAGCACCGCTATCGTGCGCCCTTTCGCCTCGATCGCCGCCGTGTGGGCGACCGTGTCGATGCCCTGCGCCAATCCGGAAACCACCGTGAAATCGTCCTTGACGAAACTTCGCGCAAGTTTCGCAGCCCGACGCATGCCCTCCTCGGTGGGCTGCCGAGTGCCGACGATAGCGACGCAGCGCGAGCTGGTGATGTCCCAGTTACCCTGGAAGTAGAGCAGTTCGACCGGATGCTGCGCGTCGCGCAGTTTGGGCGGGTATTCGCCGGCGCCGTGGACTCGAATGCCGAAGTGCGCAATGCCCGCCTCGCGAATGGTCCCGAGCGCCATTCGGGAATACTGCTCGGCTTCGCGCGGGGACACGAAATCGGACGGAATCGACCCCGGGTGCTTTCGAAACGTATCGGCCAAGGTCTTGAAGGAGGTGCCTTCCCGCGCCCACAATGCCTCGTAGGCACCCAATTCCCGAACCGGCATGACCGCCCGGGATTCAAAATCGGCACCGGCAGCTTGTGCAAACAAGTCGTTCATTAGGTGCTCGAGCCAGTCTTTGACTGTATAAATGTACAGTTAAAGTGGATTTTCGGCAACGAGCAGCTCCCTGTCCTTTTTTGAGCACCGCGGCAGCGTCTCGCTCATATGCCCACCCGCCGCAAGATACCGTTCAGCAATATTCCACAGTCACAGTGATCATAAGGATACGGCGATTACTTCGGCTGTGAACCCCTTACGTTGGCGCTCTATTTCGTCCATGACTTCGCCGACCGAGGGGTTACCCAGAATACGGCTACGTTCGCTCGTGTAGTCACCCTGATCCGGGTCGAACCGCTGAAGAAAGTGCGCCATTCCGACCGGACCAAACGCTTTCGCCAGCGCGTCAATTCCGGCACGTCGCAACTCGGCAAGTGTCGCATTGCCAGCATCGATCGGCTCTACTGCTGCGTTCATAGCGCAATTACCTCCGCGTACCATTTTGCAGGATTTTCGATAGGGACACCCAGCTTGCTCGCTTCGCGCAATGCACGAAGCCGAAGGATTTCGCCCGGTGACCGGCCGGTTTAAACGGCACTTGAGGCAAGCGTCATCTCCAACTTTGACGAGGGGCGGGCAGCTGATCGAGACGCTGCAACACCTGGGTGGCCTGGAACACACGGCCCCACTGGCGCTCGTTCACCAGGCTCACGATGCCTGCGGCGAATAGGTTGTTGAGCGCGGCGTTCGCCGCAGGCACGGAGATGTGCAAACCCGCCGCGGCTTGCTGCACCGAGAGCACCGGGTGCCCGATCAGGAAGCGAGGCAGGCGGCGCGTGGCCGAATGTGCCCGGTAGCTGCGAAGTTCCTGTTCCCAGCGCTCGGCGAGAGCGAGAAGGTCTTCCGCAATCGAGATCGACTCGTCGCAGGACTCGACCACGGCGTGGCCCAGCAGCTCGAGCCACGGACCCCATTCCCCTTGTAGCTGGACGCTCGCGAGCGCTGCGTAGTACTCGGACTTCGCTCGCAGCAACGCTCCGGAGAGGTAGAGCGGCGGGTAACCCTCGGCAGCCAGCATGAGCGGCATGAGCAGCCGCCCCGTTCGGCCATTGCCGTCGTGGTAGGGGTGGATGGTCTCGAACTGAGCGTGCGCAATCGCAAGCCGCGCCAGTATCGTGAGTACCGTCTGCTCCTCTTCGCGCGGCGCGTACTTAAGGATGCTTGCCGCCATCTCATCCATGCAGCCTTTCACCCGGGCGGGCGGTGCCGGCACGAACGTCGCATCCTCGATTCGCAGCCTCGGTCCGATCCAGACTTGGGTCTCGCGATAGGCTCCAACGGGGAAGTGGGTCGCCTCATCCTGCATCAGCAATGCATGAAGTTCGTGGATGAGCGCAAGGTCGAGCACCGCGCGGCCACCAACGCGGACGCGCTCGAGGCCGTGCTGGAGTGCTGCGACGTAGCGTTCGGTGATCCTCACGTCCGCAGGCAGGCCTCCAGTACCGTGCGTGGCCTCGTAGGTGAGCAGCTGGCGCAGGTCCGATTTGGTGCCCTCGATCTGCGAACTCATGACAGCTTCGCGACGTGCGAGCGTGCGGGTCACCATGTCGGTATTCGCAAGGTGCTTGAGAGTGCCTTGCAGGCGGCCCAAGGCGGCGTGTGCCTTTGGGAAGCTCGCTTCGTGCCGACGGCTTAAGGGGAGCATGCGCGGTGTGGGCGGTGCCACAAGCGCGCAAGCATTCGGATACCCCAGTGCAGGCACCAGATAAGGCTGGCGATCATTCGCGATTTGGTCTCGGCGCATGTGCATTCCGCGGTCGAGTGCGGAAGCTTTAGAGGCTCAACCGTCTTTTTAATTATATTTAAAAAACATTAAGGAGCGCAATGATTTCTTAAAGGTTCCGTCATAATCTTTATAGCCATTGCGCGCTCTTTAAGGATACGGCCTTATGACTGTGTAAGTACTGCCCGACTTGCCCGATTAGGGCACAAAGGGTTTGATTCGCTATAAACACTTAACAATCAATTACTTATGGCGCGTGCCGACGATCAAAACCGTCTCAATCAGGCACATTCCTGGCACACCCAATTTGAGTTGGTCACATCGCGGGCACACGGCGACAGGCCGTCGCGCGTTGAAGCGCGCCTAGGCCCCGCCACCAATGCTAACATCGAGTTGAACTTTATATTTATATTGCTCAGGGGCTATGCCGTGGCACGTCGGCTCGACCGCATAACTGCTGATCCCGCGATCATGAACGGGCAACCGTGCCTTCGAGGGATGCGCTTGACGGTGCGGCGCGTCGTTGAGGCCGTGGCCCTCTACCCGGATCGGAACGAGTTGAAGGCGGAATATCCCGAGCTCGAAGACGAGGATATCGCTCAAGCATTAGACTTCGCCGCCCGCAGCTTGGATGACCAAATCCTGCCGCTGGAAGCGGCTTGATCCGGCTGCTGCTCGATCAGGGGCTACCTCTCTCTACCGTCGACTTTTTACTCGGTGCCGGATGGGACGTCATGCATGCGTGCCAGTGTGGACTCGCCACCGCAAGCGACGAGGCAATTATTCAGTTTGCGCTGACGACGCCCGCGCAATGATCCGCGACGCTCGCACCGACAGAACGCTGTTGTGCGTCAGCAAGGACGACCTGCTCGCGCCGTATCGGACAAAAGAGCGCCGACGCCATGAAGAGCTGTGCGAGTTACTCCAGACGGCCTGCACTTTTGATATCCGCTTTGAGGATTTTCTCACGACTTTCGACGAGGAAGGCGCCTCAACGCCATCCCGACCGGACCAAGTGCTTTCGCCAGCGCATCAATTCCGGCACGTCGCAACTCGGCAAGTATCGCGTTGCCACCATCTGCCTGAGACGAGATTTAGAAATCTGCAATGCAGCGACTCAGCAGATGCAACTTAAATCTGCGCGGGCGCAACAGCCTCGGAATTCAGCGCGTCGAGATAGCGCACGTAGGAAAAGATACGCCCGCGTGCACGCCCTGTTGTCTCGCGTACGATATTCAACTGCTCCAGTGCGCGCAGTGCCTGCGTCACCGTGGGCGTGGTGAGCTTCGTTGATTTTGCTAGCGCGGCAATCGTTGCGAGCGGCTTCGACTGCAGCGCCTCTTGAATCAGCAGAGCTGCGGGTGCCTGTCGACCGAGTGCCCGTAATTGAATTCTATCTTCCCGAAACACGGTGAAAATTCGCTGCCCGGTCATGGTGGCTTGCTCGGCGCTGACACGAATGGCGGTGGCGAAGAATTCGAGCCAGCGCTCAAAATCACCAGACTCGCGCACCGCGTTGAGTTCGGCGTAGTACTGTTGACGATGCTGCTTGAGATAGAGACTTGAATAGAGCAGCGGCTCTCGTAGCACCCGGTCATGACAGAGCAGCAGGGTTATCAGTAACCGGCCAATGCGTCCGTTTCCATCTAAGAACGGGTGGATCGTCTCGAACTGGACATGCGCCAAGGCCGCCTTGACCAGAGGCGGCGTATCGGAGTGCAAGAAGCGCTCGAGATCTCCCATGCAGCTGTCGACGTCCTGCGGTGGAGGCGGTACGAAGGCCGCGTTCCCAGGGCGCGAGCCGCCAATCCAGTTCTGTGATCGTCGAAACTCTCCAGGCGTCTTCTCTGCGCCGCGTCCGTCGGCCAATAGAATTTCATGCATCTCGCGCAGCAATCGATTCGACAGCGGAAAATTGGCTTGCAACCGCCGTAGGCCGTGGTTCATCGCCTCGACATACCGCGAAACTTCGGCGACGTCCTCGACCGGTACGCCGGGGGCCTCTCCCAACTCATGCGTAAGCAGGTCGTCGAGTGTCGATTGTGTTCCCTCGATTTGGGAAGAAAGCACCGCTTCCTTTCGCACGTATGTATAGAGGAGCAGATGCGCATCCGGCAACGCCGCCGCCGCCCCATCAAGCCTACCCAGGGCCAGGAGTGCTTGGTCGAGTGCAGCGCGGACAGGACCGATGAGCTCGAGAGGAGGAACTGGCGGAAGCGGTGCCGGGACAAAGGCGCGCACTTCTTCGCTGCCGGCGACAGACATCGCATACCGCCCGAAGTCCGGCCGTTTCATGGAACCCTTATTAAAGATTGCTCAATAGCTCCAGAGCTTATTAAAGCAAAGATTGTCTCCCTTTAATAGCGCCCAGAAGGAGAACTGACAGCTCTCGAGGTCGATCCGGGTTATCGCCATTTTTTCCCTGATTCTCCCTGGTGCGCCGAGGCCCTGTTTTTGGGAAGCTACGGCGTCAAGCCCTTAACCATGGAGGGATGCGTGAAACGATAAAGCCTGCAGATATTCCATAGCTGTGTGAATATTCCACAGAAAACGGTAGTTTGGTCCACCTAACTCATTGATTTGATGGTGGCCAGGGAGGCTCCGAGATACATCGACTACGATTTTCTTTCGACTCTGTTTTTATTGTTCTTGTGATTTTGAGTTGCCCCCAAAACGTCACCTGCTTACGGAACAACTAAAATAGAAGCGTATTCTCACTTGAGAACGACTGACTACTTTGGAGCACTCCGTGCTTGGATCATACCGCGAATTCGAACTATCGCAACATTTGAACGACGACACGCAGACTGCTCAATTGCCAAATGAGCTCACGAGGTTCATTTTGATAGCTGGACGCCATCGCAGACCGCTCTCGCGCACGGCCATTGGATTTCCTTCGCTTCATCGCGAGTCGACAACATATCCAAGAGCCTTGTAGCCTTTCTCGCGCTTTGCCGCCATTCGCGCGAGCACCGGCACTCCCCTGTCAACGTAGTCATATACGATCACTTCGCGCTTTCCATCGTGGTCACGATGTAGCCGACCGACATATTGCGCCAGCGTGCCCTTCCACGAAACCGGCATTACTGGAAATAGCGTGTCGAGACGCGAATCGTCGAACCCCTCGCCTAAGTAACGCCCGGTCGCCAGCACCAGACGCTCCTCGTTTCGACCCGCCTGTAATCCCGCCTGGGCTGCACGACGCTCCCCGGTTTTCAGTCCGCCGTGCAGTACGACGAGATTTCGAGTAAATCGCTCGAAACGACTGCGAAGTTCTTCCACGTGATCGCGCCGCTCGGTCAGAATCAATGGACATCGCCCGGCTTCCAGCGCAGTCAAGACATCATCAAAGATCGCCGCATTGCGCGCTTCATCGCGCCCTAGCGCTGAATAGATCGCTGGCATCGAGATCGGGGCTTCTTCCAATTCCGGCGGCAATGCGAACGCCGTATCTCGAATTCGAACTTTGTGCAGGAAACCGCGCCTCAGCGCCTGGGATCTCGGGTCGACCCGATGACGCACAGGACCGCATTGCATGAAGATGATGGGTTGGTGTCCGTCCTTGCGGGTCACCGTCGCGGACAATCCGAGCCAGTAACGCGCCTTAGATCGACGCGCTACCGATTCGAAGCTCTTTGCAGACAAATGATGGCATTCATCGACAATAATGTGGCCGTAGCCGGCAATCAGATCCGAGACGTCGGCCTTCGCAAAGAGACTTTGTATCAACGCCACGTCGATGCGGCCGGTGGGTTTGCGACGACCACCACCGATAGTGCCAATACTAGCCGGGTCTATCGAGAGAAACTGCTGCAGCCGCTCGACCCACTGTTTCAGCAATTCCTTTCGGTGTACCAGGACNNGAGTGTGTTTATTCTCCGATGGGCGATCAACGCGGCACCGATGACCGTTTTACCAAACGCAGTGGTCGCCGCCAGCACACCAATGTCGTGCTGCGACAATGCGTCTACCGCGGTCTGTTGCTCCGGCCGAAGCGAACCCAGAAAGCGGCAGTCCAGGTTCGTGCCACGTTCTCGCAAATCCTCGACGTCAATGTCGACATGGTGAGAACGCAGGAGTTCGAGCGATTCCTCGAGGCATCCGCGCGGCAGCGCCACGTGTTTTTGATGCAGCTTTGCGCAGGACACAATTCTCGGCTTGTCAAACGTGGACCGACGCACAGCCTGGGCTTGGTAAAACTCGGGGTTCTGAAATGCCGCCAACCGAATCAGCCGCGCCACCATAGAGGACGGAAGCGCCGTGCGATCGACGTAAATGTCATCCGACAAGACGATTTTGACGCGATCAGGTAGCGGTTCCGTTATGGGCTTGAGCGACTGCCGTTGAGTTGGAGGTTGATTCCAGGGTTCATCGCCATTTTCGTCGGCTACGGGCATGCGAATCGCAAGTATTCGATCGCGCGCCTCCGCTGCACCAATGAGCGAATTGACTTCCTCTAGTGTCAAACGGCCAAGGGAGGCAAGAAATGCCCATTGGTCGCGATAGGCATTAAGATTATTATCCCCGAAGACGCTGTTGCCGTAGTCGCGTGCGCGCCGCCGAAGTGGCAATGCGATGAGATTTCCAAAACCGCCCTTCGGCATTGTATCTTGACTGGGGAACAGTCGGTCATACGACTTGAACCCCAATTCTGGTCGACGCTCCAGCGTCTCTGTCAACAGAACGGTGCCCAACTGCCGGGCATCTCTCGCCGAGATTGGCTGCGAAAAGAAAATCCAGACATGACCACCCTCGCCCGATCGGGATCGTTCGAGTGCCGCAGGAACTGTCTTGAGGCGACACGTTTCCAAGTAGGCTAATGCATCGGCGGACCAATTTTCTCCATCAAAATCCGCCGCCACGAACCGACAGCTTCCATCCATCAGAATGGGATAAACGCCTGGCACAAATCCTGCGCCAACGGATCTGTCGTCAGCCATGCCACGCAAATGTCTGGCGATTACTTGGTCCGATACAACGAGAAACGCCTGATTTGGACAGTCCCCACACTTCACCTGTGGCTTACCGCAGACGCCACGCACCCACTCTTTCGCGCATGCAGGAGCATAACCCGACTTTCCGGAATTTCGGTTCTCCTACCGCGCCGGTCCCCACCCGTGAGTGCAAGCGCTCGAGCCGCTCGCTCAGAGCGCTTCGTTCTGCCTCCAGTTCGTTCAGCCGTGCATTTAAAGAAGCTATTTCGTTGTCGTCATGGGCTGCCATACGCGGGCTTGATCACTGACCTTGTCGATTGTGCCAAGCACCGACCATTGCTACCGGCCCAGACCGGCAACTAGACGCGACAGCGCGACGGCCAGTTGTTGCAACACTTGCGGGTCGGGCAGAGGCAACTTCAGCACCGAACGGCCCGTTGATCCGTCGGTCTCGATCCACCCACCCGACTTATCCGTACTACCGTTCCCAACACCATTGCCAGCCACATTACCCGGCGGCGCCGCGGCCAGTGTTTCCAGCAGTTTCAGGCCTACGCTGAGCAGCGGCGCCCAGGGATCATCGCTCTTGGCTTCTTCTTGAGTCTTCGCCTCCGGCGTCGGCTCCGGCTTTACCTCCAAGACACTCTCTTCGCTTTCCGGCGACGGCCTGGCGCGCGCTTCCAATGCCGGTGTCACCGCGACTTCGGCCTGCTCATCGCGCCGCGTGACCGCATCCACGCTTTCCATGAATTTCGTCAGCCGGGTCCCGCCCAAGAATATCTCGCTCTCGCCACCATCAAGCACTCCGGCGAACAGGGATTTCTTGAACGCGAGTATCGACAGCATCTTCTCCTCGATCGTGCCCTCGGCGACGAAATTGACCACCTGCACGCTCTTCGACTGACCCAGCCGGTGCACGCGGCCAATGCGTTGTTCGAGTACCGCGGGATTCCAGGGCAGATCCATATTGATGATGGTCGCCGCGGCATGCTGCAGATTGAGGCCGACGCCGCCGGCGTCCGTGGAGAGGAAAACCCGGCACGCTGGGTCGGCGTGAAAGCGATCCACCAGGCCACCGCGTTGCTCGCTGGGTACGCCACCATGGAAGAGCGCGTAGTCCCAACCCCGCCTCTTCAGCCGCCGAATGATCAACTCATGGGTGCCCACCCACTGACTGAAGACGACGGCTTTGGCCTCTGGCCGCTCGAAGACTTCGGCGAGCAGCGTCACGAGTTCATCAACCTTGCCACCATGATCGGTCTTGTGATCGAGCAAGTAGGTACTGTTGCAGGACATTCTCATGTTCATCAGACAGCAGGTCAGGCGGCGCTGGTCGGCATCGGACAAATACCCGGTCTTGCGCCAGCGGCTCACGATGCGATCGACGATCTCACCGTTCTCGTCGTGGTGGGCCTGTTGCTCGTTGGTCATCGCCACGAACACCGTGTTGTCCACACGCGGAGGCAGCTCCTTGAGCACTTCGGACTTGCGCCGACGCAGCAGTATGGGCGACAAGGTACGGCCGATCTGCTGGAGATTCCGATAACCGATTACCCGTCCCGCCTCATCCAAGGTCTGGTGCTCATGCCGCAATCGCCATGTCGCCCCGAGACGATGACGGTCCACGTACTGCACGATCGAGAGTAGCTCTTCCAGCCGATTTTCGAGCGGCGTGCCCGTCAGCACGATGGCATACGGGCTGTCGATGCGCTTCAATGCTCGGGCAGCGATGGTATTCCAGTTCTTGATGCGTTGCGCTTCGTCAACGATCACGATGTCCGGCGACCAGGCGCGAATCGCCTCGAGATCCTTGGCCAGCACGTCGTAGTTGGCGATCTTGCAAAATCCCGATTGTGCATACTGCGCTTGCCGGACCGCACGCGGGCCGCCGATGACCTGGGCCTGGCGATCGGTAAACTTGGCTATTTCCCGCAACCATTGATGTTTGAGCGAGGTCGGACAAATGACCAGCACGCGCTCCGCGCCGAAGTGCCGCGCAAACAGCTCCGCGGCAGCGATCGCTTGGATGGTTTTGCCCAATCCCATCTCATCGCCGATCAGGGAGCGACCGGCACGGGCTGCGAACAACGCCCCCTCGGCCTGATAGGGGTAAAGATCCGTCTTGACCAGTTCTTTGAGCCCCGGGCTGTGAGCGCCCCTCGGGTACGCCGCATCGATGATCCGTCGCCGTTCCGCGGCGTCGCGGGTTTGCGCAATGAAGCCGAGCGCATCTTCGTAGCATCGCAGATCGTGGCCGCTCTTTTGGGCACTCGCGAGAAACCCTTCCAATTTGCCGAAATTCTCCCCGGGCAGAGCCCCGGCGGGCGATCCGTCGAATAGCTTTCCCGCCCTCTTGGCCAGCGGCGCCGGGCAGTCAGTGCCGGCACGGAAACGCACCTCGCGCTCGCCGCCGTAGAGCAGATAGATTTCGCTATAGGGAGGATGAAATCCGCGCGCTAACGTCGTTTTGCCACCGCGTTTCTTCTCCAATTTTCCGAGGACGAACTCAATGTGTTTGCACGTACCGAGATCGTTGGTGGCAAAATCAGGGCAGGCACAAAAGTTTTCACCCGAATTTGCGCCGCGAATTGCGACTCGATAGCGATTGCCGTTCTGCGGGTTGGTCACCTGAAAGTCCGAGAACACCGCCTCGTCGCCGATATTCTTGACCTTGAAGGACTGCGCGCGTCCAAATTGGCGCCGCAGTTGGGTCTGCCAAGCCTTGACGTCCATACCCATCGGGCGGCGCAGATGGGACACGGACGGTTCATGAGCAACCCGGCGAATTTTACCGGCGCCGTTCTTGCGCGATTTCCGCTTGCTGGTGGATTCTAATCGGCGTGGCATAGCTTGTGACCGTAGATGAGATGCTCGAGGCAACGACGACCATTGCGTCGACGTCCGCTCCGCGGGACGCGCCGGCACTCTAAGGGTGACGGCGCAGCTCCTCCAGCAGGCATTTCAATTCAGGAATTCGCTGCCGAATCACGTCCCACAGAATATCGTCATCAACCCCAAGATAGCCATGCACCAGAATGTTCCGGACAGCTATCACACCTCGCCAATCAATGCCCGGTATCTTTCGACGTTCCTCCTCGGGGATATGGCGCGCCGCCTCGCCCAGTAGTTCAATGTTGCGCAAGGTTGCATCGTAGGCAAGGCCACGTTCATCGAACTGCTCGCGCGGCAGTTCGTGGGTGTAGGCGAGCACACGATCACAACGGTCGATCATGTCACTGAGGTAGATCCCCCAATCACGCGACAACGATTGCCTCCCGCTCGACCGTCGGTCGGAATTCCTGCCGCAACCCTTTGGTCGTCACCAGGTCGACGCGACGGATTAGCAGATCCTCGAGATAAAATTTGAGGCCCATGTATTGACGAAAGGTGGCAGATGCATTGAATTCAACCAGCACATCCACATCGCTATCCTCCCGCAATTCATCACGTGCCGCCGAGCCGAACAATCTAAGATGCAGCACGTCGAAACGATGCACCATGTCAGGCAGGCGATCGCTCATAAGTGCCAATAGCCGCTGGCGGGTTAGAAGCCCGACTCCTGGTGCAGGGGTAGCGACACTCATTTGTGCGATTTTGATCGTCCTGGACCGGAAAAGCCAGAACGGGGTGCTTTCATGGGCCGCATCGCTTTGAGCTTAGAATTCCAATATTCCACGTATTTTTCGTGTGCAAACTCGGAGGTGAGAAATTTGATGTGCTGAGGGCAATCGATTTTGCGGGCCGGAATGCTTGGGACTCTGTCGCGCCTTGCTTTGGCGATCCGATGATTCCCATCGATCACGCTGTATCGACCCGGGGAGATTTCGGCCATTAAAATTGGATGCGCGAAATTCGCCGAGCGGATGGCTACTTCATCGAGGTTCGAACCACCGTAGTCGGGGATGTCAGCGAGCGGCATCAGGGTAATCGGAAATCTTTCCGCATTAGCGTCTAAAAAGGCCAGCAGTCGAGTAATGTTGAATTCGAAAATTCCATTCTGATAAGCCTCATCGCCATCTTCGACGTGACAGGGCTGAAACTTCTTTTCAAGTTTAAGCTTGGTTATGGCGGCGGATTGATTGGTCGGCAAACTAGACATGATCTTCATCCCCGTCGTAACCAATACCTTGGCATCCGTGAGCAGCATGCTCAGCGAGGAAGGCGTCAATCAGTTCGGATTGCGCCTTCGTCAGCCGCTTCATGAGTATTCGATGACGCGCGGCCCAAAGGCGATCCTTCGCTTTACGCGCGCCCCCGACAGCGCAATACGATCACCGGCCGGCACTTGCATTGTACGTCCCTCGATGTAATCCAGCGCAGCCCGGCACGGCTTCGGCGAATGACCCAGACGGCGCAGCGCCTGGTAGCCGATTTCGATGAGGGGAACTGACGGAATCGGCTTGCCTGAAAGCACCGATCGTTTCGCTCGCGCGTACAGACCGTAGCCCACCTGTACGAGCAGACCTTCGCCCACGAGTTTGCGCAGTTCGCGACCGACGACATCGTAGGCACCAAAATCGGCGAAATCGGCGCGCATGAAGACGTCCATCCTCCTAGTGCGGCGGATACGCTCGGCGATGCGATCTCGGATGGAGGCAGTCTTTCCAATCATGACAAACATACGACCTATAAAGTGCAATAATGCTAACAGAAATAGATGATTAGTGCATTTCCAGGACACTGGCCTGGCAAAGGAGAGTACTCCATCAAGACCGGCATCGAGCGTCGGAAAGTTGCCCCCGAACTGGCTCCGTTTGAAGTCGCCGACATGAATGAAATCAGAGCGTTAAGCGCGGCCCTGGGCTAGATTGCCGATCTGGCGCCCTCATATTGAGAAAATAATTCTCTTTAAATCAATTACTTACAGGATTGGTGGCCAGGGAGGCTCTGCGATAGAAAGAGTACGGTTTTCTTTCAAATCGGTTTTTATTTTTTTGAAGATTTGAGTTGCCCCCAAAACGTCACCGGTGAAAATAACCAGCAAATTATAGGGCATTTCCGCTCACCGACGCCTGACTACGCTGGAGCACTCTTCGAAATATGATGATACTGCGATGCGGATATGCAAGTTTTCCGCGCGCGCGTCCACGGTGTGCGAAGGCCGCCTTCTTGACGGCTGCGCCATTACACTGCTGCAAATACCCCCGCACGAGTTGAATCCATCTCATGGCAATCGATCTTCGGGCTCAGGTTTTTCTCGGCCCCTGCGCCTTATAATTTTGTCGAAGACAGCGTCATTCACGCGTTCGCGACGCTCGAGGGAAAGCCCAGCGGTGTTCATCGCGTCCAGTATCTCTGCGACGGCTGTTGCGACGAACTGGTAGAAGCTCATGCCGTCGATCAAAGCCTAGGTCATCGACGACCGCGGGCGGCGGGGCGAGTACTCACGCTACCTTGGGCAACGTACCGCGACATTTCGGGTATCGACCACACCCCCAAAATGAACTTCCGGCGTTGGGCCCCTGCTTCGCCACCCGCGCCACCATGGAAGTCTGGCAGTTGGGGCACTGGGGCGCCGGGTTCGACGTCAACTGCACGGCGGCGGAACGCACGGCTCTTGGTGCCGATCCCGCCACTGGATCACGCAACAGAGAACCCAGCCGATCGCCGTCGATCAACTCGATGTTCCTTCCGGCCGCAAACTGTTTCGCATCGGCCGTGAAGCGACCCGACGTGACCACATAGCCCCCGGCCGCCAGCTCCGCGGCCATGACACCATAGAGTTCGCGCACAATCGTCACGCCCACCTGTTGCGCACGCCACTGCTTGCATTGCACCAGGTATTTGTCACGACCTCGGGATAGCACCAGATCGACGCCGCCATCCGGCGCGGGGCCGCCTTTCTCGAACACACTGAAGCCTTGCTGCCTGAATCCTTCCGCGACCAGAATTTCGAATTGCTGCCAACTAAACGAACCGACATCGCGCCCGTAGCCCGTCCGCACCTCCTTGAAAAGAGTAACGGATCGCCGCTGCTTGAAGAACGACACGGCCGCACCGACCACGAAGGCAGGTGGGATGACGAACTGAAACAGTAACGCGAAGGTATGAATCATCTGGTGCACCACCACCGGCCCCATATCGGCCATGCTCCGCGCCATCGCAATGGGCGCCGTCATGACCGCCACCAAGTGTAGAAGCGCCAAACTGACCACGGCTGCCATCAGCGAGATCTTCCAGGGAAGTTTGGATGCGATCGTCAGCACATCGGTGAGAAAGCTGTCGCGTCGGCGGCGGGCCATCGCAGGCTCCTTCTTTGAATGGATTGGCAAGAGTGCCATACCGGTCTTACCTCCACAGTGACACGCGTCACGGGGAAACAGGCAGATTCAAAGAGCTGAAGCTGCAGTCCCCGCGCAACTGAACCGTTCCCTCTAGCGGCGTGAATTGCATCGAAGGAGGCCCGCGCGAGAGAAATCGAATAACACGTCGGCCGGTTCGCTGTGCAATCTATACTGTTTCTGAACGACCCCTCAGTACGGATAATGATTGCAGCAACACCCCGCATCCAATTCCTCAGAGACTGTTCGACGAAAAAATGGGGCCAAGGCGCGAGTTGTGCCATCGGCGCATCGCCCACGGCCCATACATTGGACATTGTGAATTGGCTGACTATCTGATCCCACTGCGCATCGACGTCGCGGTCGCATTAAAGAACAATCACCCCGATGCGTTCATGACAAACCATGCATGTGCCCCGTTTCCGCCCTAATACCGATGCTTAGACTGCTCGTCCCACAAGGCGTTCAAGGCCTCTACCTCGGCGTATTCCTTCGGCGGTACAAAAGGGGGATACGTTCCATACGAGCTGCGTTCACAGTCACGTCGCATGAAAGCGCGTCTGTCTGGTCGTACGTAATACAATCATATAATGTCGACCACAACCACTGCGGAATCCTGCCCCTTCTGCGATCCCCCGGAAGCCCGGGTTTTCGTGGAGGGCACACTGGCGATCGCGCTGTGGGACGGGTATCCGGTCTCACCGGGGCACGCGCTCATTATTTCCCGGCGGCATACGCCGAGTTGGTTTGATGCGACTGAATCCGAGCGATCCGCCCTTTTGACGCTGGTGGACTCGGCGAAAGTGATTATCGACCAACTTCACCGGCCCGACGGCTATAACATTGGCGTCAATGTCGGCGCCGTGGCGGGGCAGACTGTGTTCCACTTGCACATGCATCTTATTCCCAGATTCGTGGGCGATGTCGATGACCCGCGCGGCGGCGTACGCCACGTGATTCCCGCCAAGGCCAATTACACGGTCGACCGTACGGGCGGCTCGATTCCGGATTCCGACCCGCTCAAGTGACGTCGCTACCCGGCCCGACGGCAGAGGAACAGGTCGTATTTCTCGGCAAAGTGGAGCGGATTCTGTCGGAGGGCCAATATGTCGCCACCTACAAGTACGCCTTGCTATTGGCTATCGCCGATCTCGCGGTCAAGCTTGGTTGCGACGATGGGAGCGAACTCGACCTGCCGATCCGCGCCATCGCCGAAGAATTCATCGAGTTGTATTGGCGCCAGAGTGCTCCCTATGGAAACTCGGTGGCCGATGGTAGTTACAACATCCTTCAACAGAATACCGGCCGGCAAGCCGCCATCATTTCCATCGTCGACAATCTTCGACAAGCACACGGAACGCTGATTCGCGCTAGGCAGTCCCCAGCTTGGGATGCCGCGGTCGCCGAGGCCGCCCGCTTGGTTAGAGAGATGCCCTTGTGGCGATTGCAACGCCTGAGAAACGAGGTGCTGGATTTTCTTTATGCCGAGAGTCCCGTGGCCGGCAACATCCGACTGAAGCACGGTGTGGCGGCCAACCTGCGCCGGTTCCATGCGATTATCGTGCGGCTGGCTCAATCCGAGTGGATGCATTTCATCCAATCGCTTCCCGGCAATTCACAATTGTTGGGACCCACCTCCGATCTGAGTCAATTTCTGTTTGGCGCTGACCGTTCAGCGCTGCTGCGCATGTCCACACCACTCGCCGACGTTCAGAAAGGACAGTGTCTGTACTGCGAGCGCCGGGTCGACAGCGGCGAGATCGACCATTTCGTGCCTTGGTCGCGTTACCCGCGTGACCTCGCTCACAACCTGGTGCTGGCTCATAAGCAGTGCAATCGGCACAAGAGCGATCTGTTGGCCGCTGAGGTTCATCTCGATCGATGGTTGGCGAGAAATCAGGCTCACGGTAATGCCATCAGCGATGCGGCCCGAACCGCCAATATCATTGTCGATCTCTCTGGAACCATGAGCGTGGCCGGCTGGGCGTATGCGCACGGCGCGAGTTTGCATGCGGCGACATGGCTACAAGGCGACGAAGTCGAGCCTTTGAGCGGTCGATGGCAATTTCTGCTGATCGAATACGGTTAGACGTGGCGGCGTCACTTCACCGGGGACGGCGAAACGAAGGAATTCGGTACGACGCGGGGAATTGCACACGGAGGTGTTGGGGCATTGTTGAAGCGCGATTTCGGCCAGCGTTTCGTTTATTGCGTTTTTCGTTTATTTCGTTTAATATTCTATACGGGAAAATGACCTCGGATCGGAGATCCCTATGACTAATCCCGCATTGTCCAACGTAACGCTTCCCGCCGAAAGGGAAGTCGAAGCGGCCGTTCAGGGCCAACGCACCTTGGCAGCATTTCTCGCCACTGGGTTTGAAACGCAGCGCATCCAGATTTTCGACGAGAAAAACCAAGCCCACCAGGTCGAGTTACCGACCTCGGCGCTGCGTTTGCTCGTGGATATCCTGTCCGAGTTGTCGAACGGTAATGCCGTCAGAGTGGTACCGGTGCATGCGGAATTGACCACTCAAGAAGCGGCTGATCTGCTCAATGTGTCGCGGCCCCACCTCGTGAAGCTGCTGGAAGAAGGGGCGCTACCGCACCACAAGACCGGGAAACATCGGCGCGTGCGATTTGAAAATCTAATGCACTTCAAGAGCGAACGAGATCGTGCCAGCGAAATGGCGATGGAGGAATTGGCGAAGCAGGCGCAGGAACTGGAGATGGGCTATCAGTGAGACACTCCTCGTTCACAGCCGTCTACGATGCCTGTGTGCTCTATCCGGCACCGCTGCGCGACTTCCTCATCAGACTCGGGCTGTCGGGACGATTTCGCGCCCGTTGGAGCGCGCAGATTCACGACGAATGGAAGCGAAGCTTGCTGTTGAACCGGCCTGATTTAACGGCGGAGCAGCTAAACCGTACGTCCGCGCTGATGGACCGGGCCATTCCGGATGCTCTCGTTACCGGTCACGACGAATTGATCGCCGGACTGACACTCCCGGACGTTGATGATCGACACGTCCTTGCAGCAGCGATCCGGTGCAACGCCAGCGTCATCGTCACGTTCAATGAAAAGGACTTCCCAACCGAGGTTCTATCGCACTACGCAATTGAAACGCAACACCCGGACGTTTTCGCAGACAACCTTTTCGATTTGGATCCGGCGGCCGTCATCGCTGCAGCTCAGCGGCAACGGCAACAGCTCAAAAATCCTCCTCTGGGAGTGGACGAGTTCCTTGAAACGTTACTTCGACAAGGGCTCGTCCAGACATCGAAATCTCTTTCTACTTATCGGGCGATCCTTTGAGAAGGCGTGACTAACTAGACCGCAGCGTCTCGCGTGTGAACCACAAACGGGCAGCCCTCCCCGTCGCAGACCAGACCCGCGACCCTGCCGCCTATTTTTTGCATAACTTTCAAGCCACGGCCGCCGCAAAGGCAGCGAATAGATCACCGGGCAACGGATAACGGAGGCGCCACGTGATCGCCATAGGCAATTCCGATTCATGCTTCACATAGGTTGCTGGTCCGAGAAAATAAAATGCACGTTCATCGCTGCGACCTCTCGCAAACAGCATCACACTGGTGCCGAGCCCCGCATGTTGCTGATAGCGCTGTCCGGTCGGACTACTGGCACGAGTAACCGACTGGCTTTCCCAGTGGACGAGATCACGGCTGATTGCATAATCTTTGTAACGAGTCGTCGGCGAAAAGCCGCCCGAGGTCTTATCAAGCGTGAACGCCAAGAGATCGGCTCGAGCGGCTTTGGCCCAATACACGCCTGACTGCCACGGAGCCACGCGTGCGGCGTCTCCAACCCCAAATGCGGCGAGAATCTCCACCCGCGTATACCGTGCGTGGATGGCTAGCGGCACGTCGGGGTGAGTCATGAGCGGCAGTGGCACATGGTCAACGCTGTCCGCGAGCACGCCCAAGAGCTCTAGAAGCTCGTTTCGAACCTGGGGATGTTGCTGCAGCAATGTCGCCCCCTCAGCAAGAGTGGTCTCGGCGTCCACAACTGAATCAACCATGGAGCCCACCAGCATGCGAAGAACCCGGACCTCCAACGTCACGGATCCGTCGTCACCCCCCGGATCACCCGCTAACCATCGTCTGTAGCCGTCAATTCTCCCCATATCGTCAACGTGCAACAGCCGACCGCATGCTCGACGCAACAACCGCTCCTGAGGGCCTGGCGGCTCGACTGTCAACCCCGCTTCCTGACACAGATCGGACCAACTGCCATTGTTGGCATAAATATCAGCAAGCTCAAGACCGGTGTCGATGAGATACGCAGCCAGCGGGACACTTGACGCACCGGCCGCCAGGGCACGTAGCGCAGCCACCTTGGCCGGCCGTTGCGAAGGCACGGCATTGCGGATATTGGCGAGAACGAGGTCTCTCGCCACGGCATCCAATTCCATGTGGCATCCTGCGGGAAGGAACGGGAAGCCCGAGGCTATTTGCGCTTCCAGCTCACGTCGGGTCCCGCCCAAAAGTGCTCTAAAGCGTTGGTCGAATCGAAATTCCTTGCGATGATGACCGACGAAGTCGAGGACGGTACAGACGGTCTTGCCGATACTGCGGCGCAAGCCCCTACCCAATTGCTGCAAGAATAGCGTCGCGCTATCCGTGGGTCGCAGCAGCAAGATAGTGTCTACCGTCGGCACGTCAATACCTTCGTTGAACAGATCGACGGAGAATATGATGTTGATGCGACGTGCCGCGAGATCGAGGAGAGTCTGCCTTCGTTCGGATTCCTCGGTGTCGGACCAGATGGCGGTGGCGGAGACGCCGGCAGATTCGAAAACCCGCGCCATGAATCGGGCATGAGCAACGCTCACACAGAAACCGAGCGCGCGCATGCGGCTAATATCGTCCACATGCTCCACGAGTTGCTTGAGAGCAAGTTTCGCAACCGCATCGTTGGCGGTAAGAAGGTTGGAGAGGCCCTCCACGTCGTAGCCTCGTCCTCGTCGCCATGGCAACTCACGCAGATCCACTCCGTCGTGGATTCCGTAATAGGCAAAAGCTGACAGCCGCTGCTGATCGATGGCATCCCAGAGGCGCAACTCGGCCGCGATTCGACCATCAAACCAATGCAAGATAGCGAGCCCGTCGCTCCGTTCGGGTGTGGCCGTCAGTCCGAGAAGTTCGATTGGTTGAATATACTCAAGCAGATTCCGATAGGACTCGGCCGCCGCATGATGGAACTCATCGACGACGACGACATCGAAATGGTGTGAATCGAGGTGCTCGAAACCGGTGGCACTCAGGCTTTGGATCGACGCAAACACATGGTCGAACACCGCCGGACGACGACCACCGACCCACAATTCGCCAAAGGTAGGATCGCGCAGCGCCTGGCGAAATGTCGCCAGCGTCTGGGTAAGAATCTCTTCCCGATGCGCGACAAAAAGCAGCCGACACCGTGGCAGTGTCTCCCGGAGGCTGAGATAGTCGAGCGCCGCCATCACCGTCTTGCCGGTTCCGGTCGCCGACACCAGGAGGTTGCGATGATGACCTTCCAACCGCGCGAGGGCAATCTGCTCAAGCAAGCGCTCTTGAAAGGGCTCAGCACGCAGATCGGTAGGGCTGAGCAAAATCAAGGGACCGACGCGATCAATGGCCGTCCGCGCGAGAAATTTTTCCCGGTCATAGGCTTCGAAATCGGGATTATGCCAATAGCTCTCGAATACCGCAGCCACCTTGTCAATCACTCCCGGGTTGCGGGCACCAGAAACCCGCACGTTCCACTCGAGGCCGCTGACTTGAGCAGAATGCGTCAGATTTGAAGAGCCAATGTATGCGGTCGAGAATCCTGAGGCACGATGAAACAGCCACGCCTTGGCATGCAGCCGGGTACTCGACGTGTCGTAGGAGACCCGGATGTCCGCGCCAAGAGCACCTAGCGCGTCGAGCGCACGTGCTTCAGTGGACCCGGTGTAAGTCGTCGTCAGAACTCGAATCGAGCGGCCGTCGCTTCGATGCCTTCGCAACGCTTCGAGCAGGGGGCTGATGCCGCTATGACGGATGAAGGCCATGACGACGTCGATACCATCTGCCGAACGAATCTCGGTCAGGATCTGGTTGCCCACACGCGGCTCGCCCGGGGCATTGGTGAGCAATGTGGTGTCCAACAGCGGAATCAGCGGCGCGGCGACGAAATCAGGACGCCCGTCCGGCAGGCGACCTACAAGGCTGTGCAGTACATCGCCGGTAGCCCCCGGTCGCTCTGAGCCAAACTCAGCAGCGGACGGCAGCTTACAGATGAGGTCTATCAGGCGGCGAGCCAAATCGAGTCCGAGGTTCGTCCGTTCCCCTTCCGCGATACTGTCAACAGCACGTTCGATGACGCGTGCCAAGTGAAGCGCTATTCGGTCAGCCGCCTCGGGTGCTCTCAGTACCGAGCGGATCGGTTCGAGCGCACCATCCAAGTCACCCAGTTGCTCTTCGAGGGCCTCGGTGAGGAGTACTTCATATAGACCACGCTCTAGCGTAGTCAAATGATGTCTGCAGGAGCGTATGTTTGCGTTCGAAAACCGACGCAACGCGTTTCCTAAGGACCGCCTTCGAATCTCTTGTCCAACGACCTGCGTTGGTCGACCGAATTCACCATTAGAGCCACTGCAGATCGGCTCATGGGGAAAGATTCCGTCGCGTCAGACCGCTCCCCATACTGCGGCTCGTAGTGAGTGCAACGATCTTCAAGCGATGAGTTCATCAGCTTGTCCTATGACCCATAACTTGGGTTGGGCAAGTACGCGCTTGATGAACGGATTTCCGGCACGTCGGCGACTCCCGATTTCTGCACGCGAATATAGCGTCGGGTTGATGGTTCGCTGCAAACGATTTGTCGCCGGCTCAAGGGCTGCAAAGATTTCGCCGTAGGCAAGCGTGTCACTCCACTCACGATCATCAGATCGATATCGCTGGACACAGTATCCACCCCCTTTGCAACGGAGCCAAAAACGAATGCGGCAACGATTTCCCCGGCGATTGGCGCAAGCGCAGATCGCACGATGTCAACGAGACCGGAGGTCTTCATCACCAGCCTGCGCAGGTCGTCAAAGATTGGCGTGGTCGGGTCAGCCTGGTAGTGCTTTTGGTTACCGATTTTCTTGACGGTCACCAAGCCCACCGCCGCCAGACGCCCGAGCTCACGCTGAACGGCTCCCGACCCCGAGCCCGCCAGAGCGATCAGCTCGTTTCCATAAAAGCTTCGAGCATAATTTCCAAATAGCACGGCCAAGACTCGTTGCTGCACTTTCGAGAAAAGTGCGTCAGCGACGCCCGACGGAGCAACCGGGCCGACTCTGGATTTGACGGATTGAAAACCCATTGTGGGTTTGATGATACCCGACATGGGTACGTTGAAAAGATGGTCGCAATTGTGATCTTGAACCGCGGCGGACCTCGGCCCTAATCCAAACCCAATACGAGAAGTTGCCCCCAGAGTTATCCCAAGATCGACGCAGATTGCCGAGGAGAACTTCTTTGAAATCAGGGCATTAGGAACCGGAGATTTATCAAATCGCCTTTTCGGTTCCTGAACTAATTAAATAACTTCCATTAAATCAGCGACTTATACGAATGGTGGCCAGGGAGGGAATTGAACCCCCGACACGCGGATTTTCAGTCCGAGTTTTAATCGAATTAATACAATTACTTAGGTCCATATCTGGCATTGTTGGGACAATTTTGGGACACTGATACCCCCAACGTCACCCCCGCATGTGCCCTGATGCCGACGATCATCAAGCGCGGACCCTACCAGTGGCAGGCCAAGATACGCCGCAAGGGCCACCCACTCCAATCCAAAACTTTCACGTCGAAGACCGATGCGCTGTAAGCACTCCAGCAAGCACGT
>PLAH01000104.1 GCA_003134045.1 Gammaproteobacteria bacterium | reverse complement strand
CTTTCCCTCAGCCGGTCTAGATAGACCGGAGAATTCTAGAGACGCGCGCTCACCGCGTCAAGCGATAGCGATGCCCGGGCGGGCGCATGGGACCAAGGCTGCGGCACCGCGACGCTGAGCGGTCCGAACCCCGGCAAGCGGGCTCGTCGCTGCGCTAGCTCGAAACCGGCAGACATTCCGGAGCCGAGACCCGCTTGCGTCAGTGTCGATAACGTATTAATGTACTAGCGCGTTAATACACTATGGCTGCCGCCGCATGAAAACCAACCGTCCCGTCACCGTACGCCAAGAGCAACAGCACGAGCGCGCGCTGTGCACGGCGATTCTCGCGCTGCGCAGCGTCGAGGAGTGCCGGAGTTTCTTTCGCGATCTGTGCACGCCGTCCGAACTGCAGGCCATGGCGGATCGTTGGGCGGTGGTCGAACTGTTGGAGCGCGGGTTGCCCTATCGCGAAATCCACAAGCAAACCGGCGTGAGCGTCACCACCATCAGCCGTGTTTCCCGCTACCTGACCTCCGGCAACGGCGGCTACCGCGCCGTGACCGAGCGCTTGAAGTTGAACGCATGAACGCTCCGCCCACCCGCCCCGAAGCTTCGCCCGCCGTACGCCTGAAAATTGCCATTCAGAAAAGCGGCCGCCTGACCGACAGCTCGCTCGATCTGCTGTCGCGCTGCGGCTTGAAATTCAGCCGCGGCAAGGATCAGCTCATGTGCTACGGCGAGAACATGCCGCTCGACGTGCTGTTCGTGCGCGACGACGATATCCCCGACCTGGTGCAAGAGGACGTGTGCGACTTGGGGCTGGTGGGGCTCAACGTGGTCGAGGAGAAACGCCTGGCATTCCAGGCCCGCGGCATCGCGCCGCTCTTCGAGATCGTGCAGCTGCTGGATTTCGGACGCTGCAAGCTGTGCATCGCCGTGCCGGACGGTTTCGAGTACCGCGGCGCAGCCTCGCTCGCCGGCAAACGCATCGCGACCACCTATCCGAACATTCTGGCGCGCTTCCTGGCCGAGCGCAGCATCGCCGCCGAAGTCGTGGTGCTGTCCGGCTCGGTGGAGATCGCACCGCGCCTCGGCCGCGCCGATGTCATCTGCGATCTGGTGTCCACCGGTTCGACGCTCGCCGCCAATCATCTGCGGCAGGTCGAGACGGTGCTCGAGAGCCAGGCCGCGCTGATCCGCACGCCCGTGCCCATTGCGGCGGACAAGCAGGATTGGACCCGCCGGCTGTTGATGCGCATCGACGGCGTCGAGCAGGTGAAGGGCAGCAAGTACATCATGCTGCACGCGCCGCGCTCGGCGCTGGCGGCCATCGCGAAGCTGCTGCCGGGCAGCGAAGCTCCCACCGTCATTCCCTTGGAGGGACGCGGCGATCGCGTCGCCGTCCATGCCGTTTGCCGGGAAAGCGTTTTTTGGGAATTGCTCGAGGACCTCAAGGGCGCGGGCGCGACGTCGGTGCTGGTGCTGCCGGTCGAAAAGATGCTGGCTTGACGGACTTAGGTATCGAACATGCGCATTCTCGTTTGGAATTCCCTGTCGGCCGCGCAGCAACGCGCGGCATTGCAACGCCCGGCGCAGCGCGACGCCGCGGGTATCGCCGCGGCGGCCCAGGCCATCATCGACGAGGTACGCCGCAACGGCGACGCGGCGCTGCGCGATTTGACGCAGCGCTTCGATGGGGTGCGCGTCGAAGAATTGTCGGTCTCGGCGCAGGAGTTCGCGGCGGCGGAGCGCGCCTTGACCCCCGCCCAACATGCTGCGATCGCGACCGCCATCGGCACGGTGCACGCGTTTCACGCGGCCCAAGCCGCGCCGCCGCTGCGCGTCGAGACGGCGCCCGGCGTGGTGTGCGAACGCATCAGCGTGCCGGTGCGGGCGGTGGGTTTGTACGTCCCGGCAGGCTCGGCGCCGTTGCCCTCCACCGCCATCATGCTGGCGGTTCCGGCGGCCATCGCCGGCTGTCCGGTGCGCATTCTGTGCACCGCACCTAAGCGCGACGGGGCTGCGGATCCGGCGGTATTGGTGGCCGCGCGCAAGGCGGGCGTGGAACGAGTGTTCAAGGTGGGCGGTGCGCAGGCCATCGCGGCCATGGCCTACGGCACCGCGTCCGTACCCAAGTGCGACAAGCTGTTCGGGCCCGGCAATGCCTGGGTGACGGCCGCCAAACTCTTGGTGGCCAATGACGCCGCCGGAGCCGCCGCCGACCTGCCCGCCGGCGTGACTGAAGTGCTGGTCATTGCCGACGACGGCGCGCGCGCCGACTTCGTGGCCGCCGATCTGCTGGCCCAGGCCGAACACAGTACCGAGGCGCAGGCATTGCTGGTGACACCCTCGGCAGCCCTGGCGCGGAACGTCGCCGAGCAGATTCGACATCAGGTGGGGGCTCTGTCGCGCAGCGCCATACTCGAGAAATCGGTGGCCAACATCCGGCTGCTCGTGGTCGATTCGCTGGACACCGCCTTCGGCGTGGCGAACGAGTACGCGCCCGAGCACCTGCTCCTGGAGATCACGGAAGCGCGGCGCTGGTTGGGTCGTGTGAGTGCGGCGGGGGCGGTGTTCCTGGGCAGCTGGTCGCCCGAATCGATGGGCGACTATTGCAGCGGCCCCAACCACACGCTGCCCACCTACGGTTATGCCAGGGCCTACAGCGGTTTGTCCCTGGAAGACTTTCAGAAGCGCATCACCGTGCAGGAGCTGACGCCGGCGGGCCTGCGAGGCCTCGGCCCCACCGCGCAGATCCTGGCGGGTCTCGAAGGATTGGATGCGCACGCCGCCGCCGTCACGATTCGCTTGGCCGCCCTGGAACGCGGCGCAGCGGGCGGGGAGCTGTCGGAGGCAGGGTCATGAGTGCCGCCGCGCTGGCGCGGCCCGAGATCCGCACCTTGAAGCCCTACTCGCACGCTGCCTGGCTGCCGACGCTGACCCGTCTGCATGCCAACGAAGCGCCCTGGCGGCCCGCCGGCGATACCACGGACGCGGGCCTGAACCGCTATCCGGAGCCGCAGCCGCAAGCGTTGGTGGCGCGGCTCGCGGAACTGTACGACGTGCCGGTCCCGCACCTGCTCCTGGCGCGGGGCAGCGACGAGGCCATCGATTTGTTGTCGCGAATCTTCCTGCGCCAGGGCCAGGATGCGATCCTGCAATGCACGCCCACCTTCGGCATGTACCAAGTGGCGGCGCGCATTCAGGGCGCGGACGTGCTCGAGGTGCCGCTCGATGCTTCGCGTTCCTGGGGCCTCGATCCCGATCGGCTGCTCGCGGCATGGCGTCCGCACGTCAAGCTGGTGTACCTGTGCTCGCCGAACAATCCCACCGGCAATTCGCTCGATGCCGGCGCCGTGGAGGCGATCTGTACGGCGCTCGACGGCAAGGCCATCGTCGTGGTCGACGAAGCCTACATCGAGTGGTCGCGCTCGCCCAGCCTGACGCCGTGGCTCGCACGTTTCTCGACGCTGGCGCTCCTGCGCACGCTCTCCAAGGCCCACGCCTTGGCCGGCGCGCGCATCGGCGCCCTGCTGGGCGCTCCGGACCTGATTCAGCTGGCGAAGCGCGTCATCCCGCCCTACTCGCTCGCGCAACCCACGGTCGAGGCGGCGCTGCGCGCGCTGGCGCCGAGCGAAGCCGCCGCCTCCCGCGCGCGTCTCGAGGCGCTGATCGCCGAACGCGGCTATTTGCAAGAGCGGCTGCAGGCCTCACCCTTGGTCCAGAAAATATGGCCGAGCGACGCCAATTTCCTGATGATCGACTCGACCGATCCCGACCGTTTCATGCGCAAGAGCATGGCGGGCGGCCTCATCGTGCGGGATCTGCGCGGCTATCCGCGATTGCCGAAGTCGCTGCGAATTTCGGTGGGCAGCCGCGCGCAGAACGACGCGCTGCTCGACAGCCTGGAGGCACCATGACCGGCCGACGCATACTGTTTCTGGATCGCGACGGGACGCTCAACGAAGAGACGCCCGATGAACAGATCGACTCGCTGGAGAAGATCCGCCTGGTGCCGCACGTGATACCGGCGCTGCTCGAGTTGCAGCGCGCCGGATTCGCGTTCGTGATGGTGACCAATCAGGACGGGCTGGGAACGGCGCGGTTCCCCACCGACGGTTTCGAACGTGCACACCGCTTCATTCTGGATTTGTTCGCATCGCAGGGCATCGGATTCGAAGCGATTTTCATCTGCCCGCATTTCAAGCACGAGGGTTGCGAGTGCCGCAAACCGAACCCCGGCATGGTGCGCGACTTCGTCGCCGCGAATCCCATCGACCTCGCGCATAGCTACATGATCGGCGATCGCGACACCGACCTCGAGTTCGCGAAGAACTTGGGGCTCCAGGGGCTGCGCATTCGTCCGGACGGTACCCCGGAGGAGACGTGGCCGGCCATCACGCGGCACATACTGGGTGCGGCCCGCCACGCCCACGTGCAGCGGACCACCAAGGAGACCGACGTGGTGGTCGACGTGGATCTGTCGCGCGAGGGTCCCATCGCCGTGAGCACGGGTTTGGGATTCTTCGATCACATGCTGGAACAGATCGCGAAACACGGCGGCTTCGCCTTGCAGCTGGCATGCAAGGGCGATCTGCACATCGACGAACACCACACCATCGAGGACTGCGCGCTCGCGCTGGGCTCGGCCCTGCGGCAGGCGCTCGGCGACAAACGCGGCATTGCGCGCTATGGGTTCCTGCTCGCCATGGACGAGGCCGAGGCGCAGGTGGCTCTGGATATCTGCGGGCGACCGTACTTCGTGTGGGAGGGCCGCTTCGAACGCGAGCGCGTCGGCGACCTGCCGACCGAGCTCGTGCCGCATTTCTTTCGCTCGCTCGCCGAGACGCTGGGCGCCGCCTTGCATCTGACGGTACGCGGCGAGAACACGCATCACATGGTCGAGTCCTGCTTCAAGGGAGTGGGCCGCAGCCTGCGCCAGGCCATCCGGCTCGAGGGCAACGAGTTGCCGAGCACCAAGGGCGTGTTGTGAGCGACGCCGTGAACCCGCGCGATGTGGCCATCGTCGCCAATGGCGGCGCGAACATTGCCTCGCTGCAATTCGCCTTGGAGCGCCTCGGCGTGGCCTCGGTGCTGTCGGCCGATCCCGAACGCATCCGTGCGGCGACGCATGTGGTTCTGCCGGGTGTGGGCGCGGCGGCGGACGCCATGACGCGGCTGCGACGCGATGGGCTGCACACGCTCATCCCGACGCTGACCCAACCCGTGCTCGGCATTTGTCTCGGGATGCAGTTGTTGTTTGAGTCCTCGGACGAAGGCGCCACCGAATGCCTCGGCATCATTCCCGGCCGCGCCGTACGTTTCGACGAAGCCGCCGGCCACCCGGTGCCGCACATGGGCTGGAACACGCTGGACATCGAGCGCGAGTCGCCCCTCACGGCCGGACTCGGCAGCGAGGATTATGCCTACTTCGTCCACAGCTACGCGCTGCCCGTGAGCAGCGCCACCGTGTCGAGCACTCGGTATGGAGTGCCCTTCAGCGCGTGCGTACAATGGCGAAACTTCTATGGGGCCCAGTTCCATCCCGAGCGCTCCGCCGCGGTGGGCGCGCGGCTGCTGAAGAATTTTCTCGCGCTCGACAGCAGGGCCCCCCGTCCGTGATGCTCATACCCGCCATCGACTTGAAGGACGGCCGCTGCGTGCGCCTGTTGCACGGCGATTTCGCGGCGGAAACCCGCTACGACGCCGATCCCCGGGAACTGCTCGTGCGCTATCGCAGCTATGGCGCCGAATGGCTGCACGTGGTCGACTTGGACGGCGCCCGTGACGGCGCGGGCGGCAACCTCGACATCATCGGCGAACTGGCGGCGGCCCACGGCGGCATCGATCTGCAGGTGGGCGGCGGCCTGCGCGATACCGCCGCGGTGGCGCAAATGTTGGGGCGCGGCGTCGCCCGCGTCGTGATCGGCAGCGCGGCGGTGACTCAGGCCGAGCAAGTGCGGACCTGGCTGCGCGAGTTCGGCGCGGCGCGCATCGTGCTCGCGTTCGACGTGCGGTTCGACGCGACCCGTACGCCCTGCCTCGCCATCCACGGCTGGCGCGAGCAGCTGGCGATCCCGCTGTGGACCGCGGTCGACAATTTCCTGCAGTTCGGCCTCGAGCACGTGCTCTGCACCGATGTCGGCCGCGACGGCGCATTGTCCGGACCGAACGTCGAGCTCTACGCCGAAGCCGTGCAACGTTTTCCACAGATCGAGTGGCAAGCCTCGGGCGGCATCCGCGACGCGCACGATCTGCACGCGCTGGCCGCGGCCGGCGCCAAGGGCGCCATCAGCGGCAAGGCGCTGCTCGAAAATCTCATTCCACTCGAGGATTTGCGGCCATTCTTGCCAAACGCATAATCCCCTGCCTGGATGTACGCGATGGACAGGTGGTCAAGGGCGTACGCTTTCGCGATCACCGCGTGGTCGGCGACATTTTGGACCTGGCCGCGCGCTACCGCGACGCCGGCGCGGACGAATTGGTGTTCTACGACATTTCCGCAAGCCCCGAGAATCGCTCCGTGGATCGATCCTGGGTGACGCGGGTGGCGCGCATCCTCGACATTCCCTTCTGCGTGGCCGGCGGAATTCGGTCGGTCGCGGACGCCGAGGCGGTGCTCTCCTCCGGCGCCGAGAAGATCTCCGTCAACTCCCCCGCGCTGTCCGACCCCGACTTGATCGACGCGCTGAGCCAGCGGTTCGGGGCGCAATGCGTGGTGGTGGGCATCGACAGTCAGACGCTGGGCGATGACTATCGCGTACAGCAGTTCACCGGCGACGTGGCGCGCACGCGCGATACCTCGCGTAGGACGCTCGAGTGGGTGATCGAGGCGCAGCGGCGCGGCGCCGGCGAGATCGTGCTCAATTGCATGGCGAGCGACGGCGTGCGCCAGGGCTACGATCTCGCGCAGCTGCGCGCCGTGCGCGAGATCTGCCGAGTGCCGTTGGTGGCCTCCGGCGGCGCCGGATTGCCGCAGCATTTCTCGCAAGTGTTTCTGACGGCGGGCGTCGACGCCGCCCTCGCTGCGAGCGTGTTCCACTCGGGCGAGATCGCGATTCCCGATCTCAAGAAACGATTACGCGCCGACGGCGTCGAGGTACGGCCATGACAGACCTGGCAGCGATCGACTGGGCCAAGAGCGACGGGCTGGTGCCGGCCATCGTGCAGGACGCAAGCAGCGGCGCGGTGCTGATGCTGGCCTACATGAACCGCGAGGCGCTCGCCGCCACGCTCGCCAGCCGGCGCGTGACCTTCTGGAGCCGCAGCAAGCAGCGCTTGTGGACCAAGGGTGAAAGCTCGGGCAATTTCCTCGAGCTGCGCGACGTGGCCGTCGACTGCGACGGCGACACGCTGCTGGTACTCGCCGATCCGGTCGGGCCTGCCTGCCACACCGGGACGCGCACCTGCTGGGGTGAGGCTGCGCCGCAGGCCGCCGCCGAGAAGCTCGCGTTCTTGAGCGTGCTCGAGAACGTCATTGCCGAGCGCATCGCGACCCGGCCCGACGGCAGCTACACCGCCAAGCTGTTGGCCCAAGGCACGCGTCGCATCGCGCAGAAGGTGGGCGAGGAAGGGCTGGAACTGGCGTTGGCCGCGGTGGCGCAGCCGGACGGCGAAGTGATCGGCGAGGCGGCCGATCTGATGTACCACACGCTGCTGCTGCTGCAGGTCAAGAATCTCTCGCTGGGTCAAGTGCTCGCGGAACTCGAGGCGCGGCATGTTGCGAGCCGCCGGCGCGAATCGACACGATGAAACGCCATTCATGGCGAGGCACCCACCGGGCCGGTCACAGGCACGCGCGGCTGCATCGCGCTCGACAACCTCGCAATGCAGGAAGTGTACGAGGCGGCGGTGCTGGGAACACCGGTGCGCATCGATTTGTAGCGAACCGCTCGGCGTCGACGCTCCCGGCCCAAACATGGCTCGCGCCTCACGAACGTCGATGCCTCACGACCGCGTGCGATTGCGCCTCACGACGTAAAGGCCTATGAACAGCCACACCACGTTCAGGGCCACCGAGGGCCACGCACCGTTCCATGCGCAATTGATGATGAACCCCAGCGCGCCCACGATGTTCATCCATTGATAAATCTTCGAGCGCGCCTGGATCTTGCCGAACGACAACAGGGCGTAGGCGCCCAAAATGAGCAGCGCGGCCAACCAGCCCGACCAGGCGATGAAGGCTTTGGAGGTCACCGCGGCAGCCGCTAGGCGCGAGCTGGGTCGGTCACCGACGGTGCGGTGGGCTTCTTCAGGCTGGCGGCGTCGCGCGCCAGCGCTTCGATTCCCGCCCAGTCGCCCGCCAGCAGCAACGAGCGCGGCGCCACCCAGGAGCCGCCGACGCACACCACGTTGGGCAGTGCCAGATAGTCCGGCGCGGTGTCGCGCGAGATCCCCCCCGTGGGACAGAACAGGACATCCGGAAACGGCGCCCCCAATGCCTGCAGCATCCCGATACCGCCCGCTTGCTGTGCGGGAAACAGCTTCAGCACGTTGAAGCCGGCATTGCGTGCCGCGATCAATTCGGTGGGCGTCATCACGCCGGGGAGCAGCGGAAAGCGCGCGCCGCGCGCGGCCGCAGCGAGTTCGGGCGTCAACCCCGGCGTCACGCCGAACTGCGCACCCACCCGATCGGCCGCCGCAAAGTCCACCGCCCGGGTGAGAGTACCCACGCCGATGATGGCGTCCGGTACCGCTTTGCGCATGGCCTCGATCGCGGCCAGCGCCACCGGCGTGCGCAAGGTGATTTCCAGGACCCTGAGTCCTCCCGCCGACAAGGCGCGCGCCAGCGGCACCGCATGCTCGAGTTCGGTGATGGTCAGAACCGGAATGACCGGGGCAAAGCCAACGATTTCACGGATATTCACTCGAGGATCCTTCGGCCCGGTGGCCTCACATCAAGGAAATGGCGCCGGCCTCGGCATCGCCGGCCACGCGGCGCAGACTGGCAAAGAGCTCGCGGCCCGAGCCGAACTCGTTCTTGGCCGCATCCAGCGTCGGAATTTGCCGCTGCTGCCAGAGCACGTCGGGCACGCGCGCCTCGAGCACGCCGGTGTGGCAATCCAGACGCAGGATGTCGCCGTCGCGCACCCTCCCCAAGGGTCCGCCGCTGACGACCTCGGGGCTCACATGGATCGCGGCCGGCACGCTGCCGGAGGCGCCCGACATGCGGCCATCGGTGACCAGCGCGACGTGAAATCCCCTGCTCTGCAACGACCCCAAGGATGGCGTCAATTGATGCAATTCCGGCATGCCATTGGCACGCGGACCCTGGAACCGCACCACCACGACGCAGTCCCGCGACAGAGCGCCGGCCTTGAAGGCTGCGATCACGGCCTCTTGATCGTCGAATACCACGGCGGGCGCCTCGACCACGTGGTGTTCGGCCTTCATGGCCGATGTCTTGATGACGGCGCGGCCGAGGTTGCCGGTCAACAGCCGCAGTCCGCCGTGATGACTGAACGGATTGCTCGCCGGGCGCAACACGTCGAGGTCGCCGCTGGCGGCCGGCGCCGGACGCCACGCCAGAGCGCCCGCGTCGAGCCACGGCTCGGCCGCGTAGGCACGCAGTCCGCGGCCCATCACGGTGTTGACCGCATCGTGCAACAGACCGGCATCCAGCAGTTCGCGGATCAGGAACGCCATGCCGCCGGCCATTTGGAATCGATTCACATCGGCGCTGCCGTTCGGATAGATGCGCGTGAGCAGCGGCACCACCGTCGATAGATCGCTGAAGTCGTCCCACGTGATGGCGATGCCGGCGCAGCGCGCCATGGCCACCAGGTGCAGCGTGTGATTGGTGGAACCTCCCGTGGCGAGCAATCCGACGATGGCGTTCACGATCGCGGCCTCGTCGACCATGCGCGCCAGCGGCAGATACTCGCTGCCCAACGCCGTGATGCGCGCCGCACGTTGCGCGGCCGCCGCCGTCAGCGCATCGCGCAGCGGCGTGTTCGGCGGCACGAACGCCGAGCCGGGAATGTGCAGGCCCATCACTTCCATCAGCATCTGATTGCTGTTGGCCGTGCCGTAGAACGTGCAAGTGCCCGCGGAATGGTAGCTGCCGGCCTCGGATTCGAGCAGCGCGTCGCGGCCCACCTTGCCCTCGGCATAGAGCTGCCGGATGCGCGCCTTCTCCTTGTTGGGAACGCCCGAAGGCATCGGCCCTCCCGGCACGAAGATCACCGGCAAATGGCCGAACGCGAGGGCGCCCATCAACAAACCGGGAACGATCTTGTCGCAGACGCCCAGACACAGGGCGGAATCGAACATGTTGTGCGCCAGCGCGACGCCCGTGGCCATGGCGATCACGTCGCGGCTGAACAAGGAGAGTTCCATGCCCGGCTGCCCCTGTGTCACGCCGTCGCACATGGCGGGCACACCGCCCGCGAATTGCGCGATCGCGCCCGCTTCCCGGGCCGCGTGCTTGATGAGCGCCGGATATTTCTCGAGCGGCTGATGCGCCGACAACATGTCGTTATATGCCGACACGATGGCGACGTTGGGCCAGCGCATGCGCTTCAGCGCGTCCTTGTCCGGTGCATCGGACGCGGCGAAACCATGAGCGAGATTGGTGCAAGACAGACCGGCTCGCGCCGAGCCGCGTTGCTGGGCCATGTCCATGCGCCGCAGATACTCGGCGCGATCCTGGCTGCGCTCGCGGATTCGCTCCGTGACGGCGCGCAGCCGCTCATGAACATTTTGTGAGATCTTCGACATACGTCATTGTGCCATATCGGGAAGACTTACTAGAACGCGAGCGCAAGTGCTACGCTCTTGGGCTGGTAAATCGAGGAATTTCGCCGGTGGCTGTATTACCGACTTTTGACATGATGCTTTTTGGCGGAACCGGCGATCTGGTCACGCGCAAGCTGTTGCCGGCGCTGTATCGTCGCTATGCGGCAGGACAGGTTTCCGCCGAATCGCGCATTTTCGGCATTGCCCGCTCGAGCCTTTCCCGCAGCGAGTACATTGCGCAGGCGGAAACCGCCTGTAAGGGATTTCTCGGCACGGAATTCGACGCGCCGCTCTGGGAGGCGTTCAGCGGCCTGCTGCACTACGCCAAGGTCGAGGCGGACTGTGCTGCGGACTACCAACCCCTCGCCGCCGCGTTGCAGGGCCGCGAGCAATTCGTGCGCGTGTTCTTCTTTTCCACGGCGTCGAATCTGTTCACGCTGTTCTGCGAGAATCTCGCCAAAGCCGGCGCGGTCTCCCCGCTGTCGCGGGTGGTGCTGGAAAAACCGCTGGGTCACGACACCGCTTCCGCCGATCTCATCAACCAGCAAGTCGGCGCCGTGTTCACCGAACGGCAGATCTACCGCATCGATCATTATCTGGGCAAGGAAGCCGTGCAGAATCTCATGGCGCTGCGCTTCGGCAACGCGCTGTTCGAGCCGCTGTGGCGGCGCGGCCTGGTCAAGCACATCCAGATCACGGTGGCCGAGGAACTCGGCGTCGAACGGCGCGGACATTTCTACGACAAGACGGGCGCGCTGCGCGACATGGTTCAGAACCATCTGCTGCAGTTGCTGTGCATCATGGCGATGGAACCGCCGGCGAGCAGCGATCCGGATGCGGTGCGCGACGAGAAGCTCAAGGTGCTGCGCGCGCTGCGGCCCTTGCGCGATCGCGACGTGCTCACGAAGACAGTGCGCGGCCAGTACAAGGCGGGCGCGGTGGGCGGAGTGCCGGTTCCCGGCTACCTGCAGGAGGCCGACATTGCGCCCGACAGCACCACCGAAACCTATGCGGCGTTGAAAGTGGAAATCGACACCTGGCGCTGGGCCGGGGTGCCGTTTTACTTGCGCACCGGCAAGCGCCTGCAGGACCGTCTCACCGAGTTGGTGGTGACCTTCGACGAAGTGCCCCATCCGATCTTCGAGAAACCGCCCACCTCGAACACGGCCAACGAGCTGGTGATCCGATTGCAGCCCGACGAGAGCATCACCATGACCATCCTGGCGAAGAACCCCGGCGAAGGCATGCGTTTGAAGCCCGTGAGTCTGGCGCTCGATCTGGGCGAGACGTTCAAGACCCGCAGTCTCGATGCCTACGAACGATTGCTGATGGACACGGTGAAAGGCAATCTCACCTTGTTCATGCGCCGCGACGAACTCGACGCGGCCTGGCGCTGGGTCGATCCCATTCTCGCCGGCTGGCAGCAATACGACGACAGGCCCAAGGCCTACATCGCCGGCAGCTGGGGCCCCGCCGCCGCCAGCTCGCTGATCGGACGCGATGGATTCTCCTGGCACGACGAACTATAGGCCGCAAGAGCACCGACCATGACCGAACCGCCAGTCACTCGTTATCCCGACCTCGACACGTTGTCGCGCGAACTCGCCGCACGCATTGCCGCGACGTTGCGGGCGGCGATCGAGGCGCGCGGCAGCGCGAGCCTGATCGTCTCCGGGGGCAAGTCTCCCATCAAGTTGTTCGAAAGCCTGCGTACCGAAGCGCTCGACTGGAACCGCGTCTGCGTGGGATTGGCCGATGAACGATGGGTCGATCCGTCCGACCCGGCCAGCAACGAGAAGCTGGTGCGCGATCACCTGCTGAAGGACGCCGCCGCCGCCGCCCGCTTCTCCGGCCTCAAGAATGCCGCCCCCACCCCGGATCTCGGCGCCGTGTCGGCGTGGGAAACCTTCGCGCGCGTGCCGCGCCCGTTCGACATGGTGATTCTCGGCATGGGCGACGATGGCCACACCGCGTCGTTGTTCCCCAAATCGCCCAACCTCGCCCGCGCCATCAATCCGGCCGCCGCCGCCGGCTGTATCGGCATGTGGTCGCCGACCGCACCGCACGCACGCCTCAGCCTCAATCTCTCCGCGCTGCTCGATTCGCGCCGCATCGTACTGCTGCTCGCGGGCGAATCGAAGTGGCAAGTCTATGCCGCCGCCGGCCAGCCCGGCGCGGTCGAAGAAATGCCCATCCGCACGATCCTGCGTCAGGAACGCACGGCCGTCGACGTGGTGTGGGCCCCGTAATCGTCATGAAGGAAACCCTTGTGAGTTCGAAGCCGACATTGCTGATATCCGAGAGGCGCGTGGAAGATGGGCGCACCGCGCTCAACAAGGACGCCATCAAGAACGCCTTCCTGGACGACCTGTTCTACATGCAGGGCAAATTCCCGGCGCTCGCGACCAAGAACGACTACTACATGGCGCTCGCCTACGCGGTGCGCGATCGCATGCTGCAACGCTGGATCAGCACGGCGGCCGCCTACACCAACCAGGGTTCGCGCACGGTCGCCTATCTGTCGGCCGAGTTCCTGATGGGCCCGCACCTGGGCAACAACCTCATCAACCTCAACATATTCGATACCGTCAAGGAATGCATGACGGAACTCGGCCTGGATTTCGAAAAACTCCTCGGCCAGGAAGAGGAGCCGGGCCTCGGCAACGGCGGCCTCGGCCGTTTGGCGGCCTGCTTCATCGACTCGCTGGCGACGCTCGAGGTGCCCGCCATCGGCTATGGCATCCGCTACGAATTCGGCATCTTTCATCAGGAAATCATCGACGGCTGGCAGATCGAGAAGACCGATAAGTGGCTGCGCAAGGGCAATCCCTGGGAACTGGTGCGCCCGGAATGGGCGGTGGACGTGAAGTTCGGCGGCTCGACCGAACAATACATCGACGAGCACAACCGGCTGCGCATCCGCTGGGTGCCCCACAAGATCGTCACCGGCGTGCCGTACGACACGCTCATCCTGGGCTATCGGGTGAACACGGCGAATACCCTGCGCCTGTGGCGCTCGGAGGCCCCCGAATCCTTCGACTTCGCCGTGTTCAACGCCGGCGACTATTACGGCGCCGTGAATCAGAAGGTCACGTCCGAGAACTTGAGCAAGGTGCTGTACCCGAACGACCAGGAGTTGCGCGGCAAGGAGCTGCGGCTGGAACAGCAGTTCTTCTTCGTCTCCTGCTCCTAGCAGGACATGTTCCGCATTCTGATCCGCCAGAAGCTGCCGCTGGAGAAATTCCACGAGAAATTCGCGGTGCAGCTGAACGACACGCATCCGGCCATCGCCATCGCGGAGCTCATGCGCCTGCTGGTCGACGAATACGTGATGCCCTGGCCGCAAGCGTGGCACGTCACGTGTAAAACCTTCGCCTACACCAATCACACCTTGCTGCCGGAGGCGCTCGAGCGCTGGTCGCTCGCCGTGTTCGGCCGCGTGCTGCCGCGGCACTTGCAGATCATTTTCGAAATCAACGCGCATTTCCTGGAAGAGGTGCGCATCCGCTTCCTGGGCGACGAGGCGCGCATTTCCCGGCTGTCGCTGATCGACGAGAGCGGCGAGCGCTACGTTCGGATGGCGCATCTGGCCTGCGTCGGAAGTCACGCCATCAACGGCGTCGCCGCGCTGCACTCGGAACTTCTGAAGAGCGACGTGCTCAAGGATTTCTACGAAATGTGGCCGCACAAGTTCAGCAACAAGACCAATGGCGTCACCCCGCGCCGCTGGATGGTGCTGTCCAATCCGCGGCTCTCGGATCTCATCACCGAACACATCGGCGACGGCTGGATCAAGGACCTCTCCCAGCTGAAGCGGCTCGAGCCGCTGGCCGAGGATGCCGGATTCCGCAGCCGCTGGCGCGAAATCAAGCAGCACAACAAGCGGCAATTCGCCGCCGTGACGCTTACGCGCACGGGCATCGTGGCCGATCCCGATTCGCTGTTCGACGTGCTCGTGAAGCGCATTCACGAGTACAAGCGCCAGCACTTGAAGGTGCTGCACATCGTCTCGCTGTACCACGCCATCAAGTCGAATCCCTCGCTCGCCGTACAGCCGCGCACCTTCATCTTCGGCGGCAAGGCGGCGCCGGGATATCATCTGGCCAAGCTGATGATCAAACTCATCACGGCCGTGGGCGAAGTCGTGAATCGCGACCCCGACGTGCGCGGCCGGCTCAAAGTCGTGTTCCTGCCGAATTTCAACGTGACCAATGGGCAGCGCGTGTATCCGGCAGCCGACCTGTCCGAACAGATCTCCACCGCCGGCAAGGAAGCGTCGGGCACGGGCAACATGAAGTTCTCGATGAACGGCGCGCTCACCATCGGCACGCTCGACGGCGCCAACATCGAAATCCGCGAGGAGGTCGGCGCCGAGAATTTCTTCCTGTTCGGCTTGAGCGCCGCGGAAGTGTACGACTACAAGGCGCGAGGCTACCGGCCGATGGACTATTACAACGCCAACCAGGGGTTGCGCGATGTCATCGACCTCATCCGCAGCGGATTCTTTTCACGCGGCGATACCGAGCTCTTCAGGCCGTTGATCGATGGGTTGATGCACGAGGATCCGTATCTGCTGTTCGCCGATTTTCAGTCCTACATCGAATGCCAAGCCAAGGTCGATGCGGCATACCGCGACACCGAGCGCTGGACCCGCATGGCGATCCTGAACACCGCGCGCAGCGGCAAATTCTCGTCGGACCGGACCATTCGCGAGTATTGCAAGGACATCTGGCACATCGAGCCGGTGCCGATCAACCTGCTCACACATGCGGAAGCAGGAAGCGCATAGTCCTGCGCAGGGGTTCGGCGGCGCCCCAGAGGAGTTGGTCGCCCACGGTGAACGCCGACAGATACTCGCCGCCCATGGCGAGTTTGCGCAGGCGCCCGATGGGCACGGTCAGCTGGCCGCTGACCGCGGCCGGTGACAGCCGGCGCATCGAGCTGTCGCGGTCATTCGGGATCACCCGCACCCAAGGATTGGCGCCCGCGATGGTCGATTCGATATCGGCCAGCGGTAGATCGCGCTTCAACTTGATGGTGAGTGCCTGCGAGTGGCAGCGCATCGCGCTCACGCGCACGCAGACGCCTTCCACCGGCACCGGGTGGGCTTCCGTTCCCATGATCTTGTTCGATTCCACGCCGGCCTTCCATTCCTCGCGGCTCTGGCCGTTGCCCAAATCCTTGTCGATCCACGGGATGAGGCTCGCCGCGAGCGGCACGCCAAATTGCGCCGTCGGAAAGGCGGCGCCGGTCAAGGCGTCGTTCACCGCCCGATCGATATCCAGGATGGTGGCCGACGGGTCGCTCAGCAAGGGCGATGCGGACCGATACAAGGCGCCCATCTGTTCCAACAGCTCGCGCATGTTCTGCGCGCCGGCCCCGGACGCCGATTGATAGGTCATGGCTGAAATCCACTCGACCAGCCCCGCGCGCAGCAAGCCGCCCACCGCCATCAACATCAGCGATACCGTGCAATTGCCGCCGATGAAATCCTTGATGCCCCGCTGCCGCGCCGCCTGCATCACCGCAAGGTTCACGGGGTCGAGCACGATGACGGAATTCGTTTCCATGCGCAGCGTCGAGGCTGCATCGATCCAATACCCGGTCCAGCCGGCGGCGCGCAGCCGCGAATGCACGGCCGCGGTGTAATCGCCGCCCTGCGTGCTGATGAGCATGGGCAAGCGGGCGAGCGCGGCGATGTCGTTCGCATCTTGGACGGGACCCACCGCCGCGCTGCCCGCCGACGCTCGCCCGATGTCGGGCGGCGCACCGCCGGCCTGGGAGGTGCTGAAGAACGTGGGCGTAACCAGCTCGAAATCCCGCTCCGCGCGCATGCGCTCGAGCAGCACAGAGCCCACCATCCCTCGCCAACCAATGATGCCGATGTTCGTCATGATTCGATCATAAACTCGAGTGCGGGCGGCCGCAGATTGTAATTCGACGCCATGGCGTAGCCATACGCGCCGCACGTGGCGATCAACAGCACGTCGCCCTCTTGCGTCGGCGGCAGCCAGCGGTCGGCGCCGAACTGATCGGCGGTTTCGCAAATCGGGCCCACGACGTTGACTCGTTGACTCGACGGTTCCTCGAGCCGCGTCAAATTGCGGATGTCGTGATGGGCGCCGTACAGCGCCGGCCGGATGAGCGAATTCATACCGGTGGCGACGCCGACGTAGCGCACCTCGCCCTTCCCCTTCAACTGCGTCACCAGCGCCACGAGCACGCCCGCCCGCGCCACCAGGAATCGGCCGGGTTCCATCCAGAACTCGAGTTGCGGGAACCTCTTCTTGAGATCGGCAACTCCTGCATCGAGGGCGGACAGATCGATTCCGGCCTGTCCCGTCTGTTCGGGTACGCCGATGCCGCCGCCCAAGTCGACCACACGAACGTGCGGGAAGCGTTCGGCCAAGCCGGCGAGCAGCGCGCCGGTCTCGGTCCAATTCGCCACGTTGAAAATGCCGCTGCCGGTGTGCGCGTGCAAGCCCGTCACCCGCGCACCGGCGTGTTCGACCAGGGCCACCAGTTCATCGGCCTCGGCGATGGGCACGCCGAACTTCGAATGGATCCCCGCCGTACGCACGTGGTGGTGATGGCCGCGTCCGAACCCCGGATCGATGCGCAGGAAAATGTCCCTGCCGCGAAATAGTTCGGGCCACATTTTGAGCGGATACAAATTGTCCAAGGTCACGAGAACACCCCTCTCGAGACCGAATTCGTACTCGCTGCGCGGCGCAAAGTTCGGCGTGAACAGCACGCGGTCAGGCTCGAGGCCGGGCACGCAGGCGAAGGCATGCTCGAGCTCGCCGCGCGAAACGCATTCCAACGTCAATCCTGCCGCATACACGCGGCGCAGGATATCCGGATGCCAGTTGGCCTTCATGGCATAGGCCCAGCGATCCACCGACGCGACACGCTTGACCGCCGCGATCGACGCGTCCAAGGTCGCTGCGTCGTACACGAACGCCGCCGACTCGCGCTGCGCGATGTCGCACAAGCGGCGGCGCTTTTCCGGCTGCTCCCACCACTCGAGCGCGGCCGCCGTGCGTTCCTTGGCCGCGAACAACTGCTGCCAGGTGGGGCCCAAGACCTTGTCGGAGCCGATGCTCTGGATCAGGCGCTCGTGCAGCTGATGCACCAGGCGATCGCCCTGCGCTTCATCGATCACGAACGTGAAATTGAGGTCGTTGGCCGCCTGCGTCACCAGGTAGATCTTGTGGTCTTGGAACAGCTCGAAGGCCGCGCCCAGCTCGTGCAGGATGCCGCGGATATTGTGGCCCAGCAGGCTCAACGATGCACAGGGCCCGAGAATCTCGACGCGGCACAACTCGCCCAGACGCGCCGTCAGGCGCGAAAGCGCCGCGGGGTCCAGCGTATTGGCGGCCGGATCGAGCGATACCGTGACATTGGTCTCGGAGGTCGACACCAAATCGACGGACAGGCCCTGGTTCTTGAAGACCTGGAAGGCATCCGCGAGAAACCCCACCTGATGCCACATGCCGGGGCTTTCCATCGAGATGAGCGTGATGCCTTTCTTGATGGCAATCGCCTTGACCTGGGCCGCGCTGTCGGCGACGTTTGCCGAGACGATGGTGCCTTCCAAACCCGGAGCCTGGGTGGCATACACATGCAGCGGGATTTTGTACTGCCGGACGGGAAGGACGCAGCGCGGATGCAGAATCTTCGCGCCGTTGCTCGCGATCTCCTGCGCTTCGTCGTAGTGAAGTGCGCGCAGCAGCCGCGCCGTCGGCACCAGCCGCGGGTTGGCGCTGAACAGGCCCGGCACGTCGGTCCATATCTCGAGCCGGACGGCGGCCAGCTTGGCCGCGAAATACGAGCCGGAGGTGTCGGACCCGCCGCGACCCAACAGAACCGTATCCCCCTCGTCGTTGGCCGCGATGAAGCCCTGGGTGATGACGACTCGATCGAGCGCGCGCCATGCCGCCTGCAGCGGGACGTCCGGGGCAAAATCGCAGGTGGCCGACAGAACGCCGGCCTTGTCGTTGCCGCCATGACGCCGCTCGGCGCGCAGCACCTGGCGCGCGTCGATCCACTCGGTGGGAATGCCCTGCGCGTTCAGAAAGGTGTGACCCAGCGCGGTGGCAAGCAATTCACCCATGGCCATCACGCGGGCGCGGACACGGTCGCTGAGCTCCCGGGTTTCCACGATCGCATTGGCCATGCGCCGCAAGTCGTCGATGAAACTGCCGTAGCGCGCGCTCGGCGTAATGTCCAACGACTGCGCGAGTTCGCGATGCCGGCCGTCGATTTGTTCGAGAACCGCCGAATGCGTTCCCGTCATGGCGGCGGACAACAGGGATTCGAGGCGATCGGTGATGCCGGACAGCGCGGAGTGAACGATCACCGGACGCAGTCTCGCGGCCATGCGTTCGCGAACCACGCCCGCGATGTTGTGCCAGTTGGCAGCAGAGGAGACGCTGGTGCCGCCGAACTTCAGGACGACCCAAGCTTCGCTTTTTTCAAACACGGATTTACGCGCGCCTGTCGGAGGGCGGGCGGCCATGGCCGCGCCGCGGAACATGAATCAATCGTCTTCGAAGATGTCTTTCAGCTCTTTTTCCAGCTGACGCTCGGCAAGCACATCCTCGACGCGGCTCCAGGCTGCCTTGCTGCCCTTTTTACCGGCAGCCGCGGCTTTGGGCCGACGCTCAGCGCGTTCTATCAGAGGATCGAAGTCGTGGGATTCTTCGGCTTCGCCGAGAAACTCATCGTCGATATCGAAATGTTCGTCTTCGCGTTCGCTCATTGTTCGAGAAAAGCCCTTGAAATCAATAGGATCGATAAGCCCAATACTTGAAGCTGCGCACTATAGCCGATTCTGTCCGGCATTCAACTAGCATGACGACTTTGTATCGTCCAGTCGTCCTAGCAGTCGGGGCGCCCCCGTTGATTTCAAGAGCGTCAATATAAATTATATCAATTTCAATATCTTACAACGATATCCTCAGGTTCCAGTTAATGCAGAATCCGCCCGCGCGGGCAGCGCCCCTTGCGCAACCGCTCGATTGACGGCCGACAAGATGGCCAACAGCGAGGCGGTAATGATGTTCGTATGCATGCCGGCCCCGAACAGGGTGCGGCGCGAACGGGTGGTGATCTCTATATAAGAGACAGCCTTGGCGCCGCTGCCCTCGCCGCGCGAATGTTCCTCATAGGACAGCACGTCGAACGGCAAACCGATGGCCTTCACCATGGCGTCGATCGGGCCTGCGCCCTGACCATGCCAGGTCTCGAGCCGGCCCTCCCGCTCCACCTGCAGCGCCAGGCGCTCGGTGTCCGCGCCGTCGGTGGAGGCCGCGAGCTGGTGCGAGCGGTACACGAACGGCGCCTTTGGGAGCAGATATTCGGCGGAAAAGAGCTCCCATAACTCCTGTGAACTCAGTTCCTTACCGGTGATATCTGCGGCCGCTTGCACGACCTGGCTGAATTCGATCTGCAGTCGGCGCGGCATCACCAGCTGGTAATCGCGCTCGAGCAGGTACGCCACGCCGCCCTTGCCGGACTGGCTGTTGACGCGAATGATGGAATCGTAGGATCGGCCGAGATCGGAGGGGTCGATCGGCAGGTAGGGCACGTCCCAAATATCCGTTTCGCCGCGCGCCGCCAGCCCCTTCTTGATGGCGTCCTGGTGCGATCCCGAAAATGCCGTGAACACCAGATCGCCAACGTAGGGATGCCGCGGATGGATGGGCAGCTGATTGCAGGCCTCGGCACAGCGCGCCACCTCGTTGATGTTGGAGAAATCCAAAGCCGGATCAATGCCTTGCGTATAAAGGTTAAGAGCCAACGTAACGATATCTACATTACCGGTGCGCTCGCCGTTGCCGAACAGCGTGCCTTCGACGCGCTCGGCGCCCGCCATCACGGCAAGCTCCGCGGCGGCGACGCCGGTGCCGCGGTCGTTGTGCGGATGCACGCTCAAGATCACCGAGTCGCGCTTGGCCACGTGGCGCGAGAACCATTCGATCTGATCCGCATACACATTGGGCGTGGCCATCTCGACCGTCGCCGGCAAGTTGAGAATGGACTTGCGGGCGGGTGTCGGTTCCCACACCGCGTTGACCGCATCGCATATCTCGACCGCGAAATCGAGCTCGGTGCCGGTGAAGCTCTCCGGACTGTATTGAAACACCCACTCGGTGCCGCGGTTGCGTTCGGCGTGCTCGCGCACTTCGGTCGCTCCGCGCACGGCGATGTCGACGATGCCGGCACGGTCCGTGCGGAACACCACGCGGCGCTGCGCCACCGAAGTGGAGTTGTACACGTGCACGATGGCGCGCCGTGCGCCCTTGAGCGATTCGTAGGTACGCGCGATGAGTTCGGGACGCGCCTGGGTCAGCACCTGGATGGTGAGGTCGCCGGGAATGAGGTTCTGTTCGATGATTTCCCTAACGAAATCGAAATCGGTCTGCGAGGCTGCCGGGAAGCCCACCTCGATTTCCTTGAAGCCGATCTTGACCAGCATGTCGAACATGCGCCGCTTGCGGGCGGCGTCCATCGGCTCGATCAGCGCCTGATTGCCATCGCGCAGATCGACGCTGCACCACACGGGCGGCGTCCTGATGACTCGATCGGGCCAGGTTCGATCGGCGAGATCGACGGGCGTGAAGGGTTGATACTTGGTCGACGGAATACGTAACATGGTTCTCTCACTCGGGTTTGCGAGACGGGGCTTTCATACCATTCGTTGATCGATGGCGAAGGGAAAAATTTCCGGTCTTGTAAGCGCCGACCGTTAGCGCGAGTGTGGTGCGCCTAGCGGCGCAGCAGCAGAGCAAGCGACCCCAGACGCAGCGCGCTGCGGGGGGCGGAGGAAGGCTTGCATGCCGAAGAGCTCATTGCCTCGGAATCTAGCACCGCTGATGGGCCGAAGGCAAGCAGAGACCCCCGGTTGCCCCGTCAGTCCCGCGATACGCCGGGGCGATCCGCGGGCGCGGCCGGTCTCGAGGCCCCCCATGAACTCATGCCGATCCCTGATTGCCGTAGTCGCGATCCTTCCAGCGCGCCCCGCTGCCGCGCCAGTGACGCACCGCCGATCCGACGGTGGCCGCCATGTAGAACGACGCGATGGCCGGCAGCGCCAACGACCACAGGGGATTGCGGCGATAACGGGCCAGCGTGGGCAGATAGCTGATCGCGCTCAGGGCAAAGGCAGCGGCTCCGCACAGGCGTTGCCACCCATGCAAAAACAGCGCACTCCCCAACGGCACCCACCACACCAGCGTCAAGCCCAGCAAGGTCAGCACGAGCAGCCACACCGAATAGCGCAACTGCGTGAATGCGGTGCGCGAGATCATCTGCCAGATATCCGAAAAATGCGGATAGCGCCGAATCGACGCCGCGAGCCCCGAATGGCCCAGAAAAATCGCGCCGCCGCGCTTGACCGCTTGCGCCAGGGTGACATCGTCGATGAGCGCGCTCTTGATCGCTCGAATGCCGCCGATCCGCTGCAAGGCGTCGCGCCGGATCAGCACCGTGCCGCCCGCCGCGGCGCCGACGCGGGAGCGTGGATCGTTGACCTTGCCGAACGGGTATAGCATCTGGAAGAAATAAACGAACGCAGGCACCAAGGCGCGCTCGGCGAGGCTCGCGCAATTCAGACGCACCATCTCGCTCACCATGTCGACGCGCGGCTGATTCAGCCGCGACACGAGGGCCGACAAATGCCGAGGGTCATGCACGATATCGGCGTCCGCGAACAACAGAACCGGCGCCGTACTGGCGGCGATCCCCTGACTCAAGGCCCAGAGTTTGCCCGACCAACCGGGCGGCATCGGCTGCCCCGCCAAGATGCGTAAATTGGGCGCAGCGCCCGCCAGCTGCGCCGTGCCGTCGCTCGACCCATCATCCACCAGGATGACGCGGAACGTGCCGGGATAGTCCTGCGCCAACAGCGATTCGATCACGCGCCCGATGGTTTGCGCCTCGTCGCGTGCGGGGACCACGATGTCCACCTCCGGCGTCTGGCCGGGAACGGCGGGCGGCAACTCAGGCGCAGAGCGCCAAAACCAGCCATGCGCAAAGAATAAATACAGCCAGATGCACAACGTTAGCAACGCAATCAACGCATGTCCTCAAAGGTTTCGGCCCGCGAGTCGCCGGGTGCAAAGCATAGCCCAATTCCTGCATGGCCCCCCCGAGGGGATATTCGCCGCCCGGCTCGCATGCTAAGTTGCTGCTTTCACGCTGGCGGAGGGCAATCATGAACATCGCGCATATCGGGGCTACCGGGAACGTCGGCAGCAAGATTCGGGAGGAATTGCTGCGGCGGGGCCACACCGTCACGGCCGTATCGCGGAATCCCGACAAGGCTCCCGCCGCCAAGAACTTGACGACCGTGCAGGGCGACATCACCTCGCCGGAGGCCCTCGCGCCGCTTCTCGAGGGACACGACGCCATCATCAGCTCGGCCCCCTTTCTGCCGGGAAGCTCGCGCCAGCTGCTGGAGGCTGTGACGCGCTCCGGCGTCAAACGCTACATCGCCGTGGGCGGCGCGGGCTCGCTCGAGATCGCTCCCGGGAAACTGCTCATGGATTCACCCGGCATTCCGCCCGAGTGGCTGCCCGCCATCAAGGAAGGTTGGGAAATGCTGAAATTGCTGCGCGCCACCAGCCAGCTCGATTGGACCTTCTTCTCGCCCGCCGCCTTGATAGGTCCCGGCGAGCGCACCGGAAAGTTCCGGCTGGGCGGCGATCAGCTGATCACGGCGGCGGACGGCAAGAGCAGCATTTCCTACGACGACTATGCCATCGCCCTGGTCGATGAGCTGGAAACGCCGCGGCACATTCGGCAACGCTTCACCATCGGCTACTGAACCCAATCCCCGATGTGCGCTTGGATGATCGAGGCCAGCGCCGTTGCGTGGCTGTCCTCGTCGTTCAAGGCCGGCACCAGCGTCAGGCGCTCGCCGCCCAGATCCGAGAATTTGTCGCGATACTCGATCGCGACCTCTTCCAAGGTCTCCAGGCAATCCACGGCGAAGGATGGCGATACCACGGTGACCTGCCGCACGCCGCGTTTCGCGAGCATCTCGAGTGCGTCCTCCGTATAGGGTTGCAGCCACACCACGGAGCCGAATCGGGACTGATAGCAGTGCGACCAGTCCGCCTGCTCGAGCCCCAACCGCGACACCACCAAACGCGTGGTGGCTTCGGCGTGCGCCTGGTAAGGATCGCCTTCCTCGACGTACGCCGCCGGTATGCCGTGATAGGAGAACACCAAGTGCGAGCGGCTGCCGATCTTGGCCCAATGCGCCTCGATGCTCGCCGCCAACGCCTCCACATAGCCCGCATCGTCGTAGTAGTCGTTCACGAATCGCGTTTCCGGCAGCCAGCGCCAGCGCTGCAGCGCTGCGCTGGTTCGATCGAAGACGGACCCGGTCGTGGACGAACAGTACTGAGGGTATAGCGGCAGCACCAACAGCTTCCTGACGTTCTGTTCGGCGAGCGCCTGGAGGGCGCTCGTTATACTCGGGTTGCCGTAGGTCATGCCCAGCGCGACACGCAGACCGTCGCCCGCCGTTTGCTCCAGCACCTGGCCCACCTTCGTAGCCAAGCGCTTGGAATACACCGCCAGCGGCGACCCGTCTTGCATCCAGATCTTGCGGTAGTTGCGCACGGTCCGAAGGGGTCGCAGCGGCAAGATGATCCCGTACAGCAGCGGCAGCCAGATCAGGCGCGACGTGTTGATGACGCGCCGGTCGCCCAGGAATTCTCGCAGGTAGCGCAGAACCGCAAAATACGAGGGAGAATCGGGCGTTCCCAGATTGACGAGCAACACGCCGATCCGTTCGGGTGTCGACGCCGCCGCGGGAGCTACGGCACGGTAATAGGACATGCACGATCCTCGAGATGTTACCCCACAGTATACCGCCCGCCGTGCGTGCGCGGCCGGCAGCCGGCCTTCGATCACGTTGCGGTGTCGGCCCGGGTGGACCAATACGTCTCCGCCTGACCGACCATGTCGAGAAGCAAATCGCGCCGGACGGGCTTGTTCAAGAAAATATTGGCACCCAGCTCGTAACTCTGAGTTCTTTCTCTCTCTTCGCCCGACGCGGTCAGTACGACGACGGGAAGCATCTTGGTGCGCTCGTCCGCTCGTAGCCGCCGCAAGACCTCGATACCGTCCAGTCCGGGGAGATTCAGATCGAGCAAGACGAGCTTTGGGGCGGCAAGACCGGGCACGCCGTCGGTGCCGGTGATATAGGCCAGCGCCTCAGTGCCGTCGCGCATTCGTACGATTTTGTCCGCGTACTTGCTCTTTCGCAGCGCGCGCACGATCAGTTCGGCGTCGGAATCGGTGTCCTCGATCAGAATGATTTCCATCGCATTCTTTATTGATGTGCCGGCGTCACGCGCTACGGTCTAGGATATGTCACGCCGCCGACTGCGAACGGGGAATTGGGTCACAGTTTCGGGTATGATCGCTGCCGTTTAGACTCGATGCGTGGGTTGTCTCATGATCGAACCATCTGCTGTCAACGCGCGAGACAACGACGATGACTCCCTTTGTTGGCGAACTCACGGGCACCGCCCTCATGATGTTGCTCGGCAATGGCGTCGTCGCCAACGTCCTACTGGCTCGTACCAAGGGCCATGGCGGCGGAACCATCGTCATCACATTGGGCTGGGCCATGGCGGTTTTCGCGGCCGTGTCGACGGTGGGCACCGTCAGCGGGGCGCACTTGAACCCCGCCATCACCCTCGGCCTTGCGTTCGCCGGTAAGTTTCAATGGAGCCGGGTGCCCGCCTACATGGCCGCGCAGTTCCTCGGCGCCTGTCTCGGCGCCTTCCTGGTCTGGCTGGTGTATCGCCGCCATTTCGGGGCAACGGAGAACCGCGACGACAAGCTGGCCGTGTTCTGCACCAGCCCCAGCATCCGCGCGCCTTGGGACAATCTTCTGTCGGAGATCTTGGGCACGTTCGTGCTGGTCTTCGTGGTGCTGTTCTTCGCCGCCGCCTCGGTGGGCTTAGGTGCGCTGGATGCCTTCCCCGTGAGCCTGCTGGTGCTCGGCATCGGCATGTCTCTCGGCGGCACGACGGGCTACGCCATCAACCCGGCGCGCGACCTCGGGCCGCGGCTGATGCACGCGTGGTTGCCCATGCCGGGCGGCAAGCGCGACAGCGACTGGGGCTACGCGTGGATCCCGATCATCGGCCCACTGCTCGGCGCCGCGCTCGCGGCCGGCCTGTACCTGCTGCTGCACGGACACGGCGCAGTGCCCGGGACGATGCCATGAAATTGCGCGCCAGCAACCTCATCAAGCTGCGTCAGCTCGAGTTCGACGTCCTGGTGGTCGGCGGCGGCATCAACGGCGCCGTCAGTGCGGCGGCGCTCGCCGGCAAGGGCGCACAGGTCGCGCTCATCGATCGCGGCGACTTTGCCGGCTTGACCAGCATGAACACGTCCAATCTGGCGTGGGGCGGAATCAAGTACATGGAAACGTGGGATTTCGCACTGGTGCGCAAGCTCTGCGCGAGCCGCAACCACTTGATGCGCAGCTTCCCCTCCACCGTACAGGAAATTCGCTTCTTCACCACGTTGGCCAAGGGCTTCCGCTATCGCCCGCGCGCTCTGCTGCTGGGCGCCTGGCTGTATTGGTTGATCGGCAACTGTTTCACCCGCACGCCGCGGTTTCTGGCGCCGGCGCGCATCCACCGCGAAGAGCCGATCGTCGATATCGGCAACGCGACCGGCGGCTTCGAGTACTCCGACGCCTACCTGCACGACAACGACGCCCGCTTCGTCTTCAATTTCGTGCGCACTGCGCTCGATCGCGGCTGCGTCGCCGCCAATTACGTCGAGTCGCTGGGCGCCAAGCGCGAAGGGAATTGGTGGGCGGCGCGGGCGCGCGACGTCATCGCGGGACCCGGTTCCGAGTTCGAGATCCGCGCGCGGGTGTTGATCAACGCCGCGGGTCCGTACGTCGATGCGCACAACGTGCTGACGGGCGAGAAGACCGAGCATCATCATGCGCTGTCGAAAGGCATCCATCTGATCGTGAAGCGCCTGGTGGCGGAGCGGCGGGTCCTCGCCTTCTTCGCGGACGACGGGCGCTTGTTTTTCGTGATCCCGATGGGCAACCGCACCTGTATCGGCACGACCGATACGCCGGTCAGCGACCCGAGCGTCGGCGTGACGGACGATGACATCGACTTCGTGCTCGATAACATCAACAAGCGATTGACGCGGGACGACCCGCTCACGAGAGCGGACATCATCGCGACGCGTTGCGGCGTGCGGCCGCTCGCGGTCAAGGCCGAGCCCGGCAAGGGCCGCGATTTCCTGCAATTGTCGCGCAAGCACGCGGTCGAGACGGATCGCGGCACTGCTCACATCAGCATCTTCGGCGGCAAATTGACCGATTGCCTGAACGTCGGCGACGAGATCAGCGAGCTGGTCCGCTCGCTCGGAATCGCGCTGCCCTATGCGAAATACAGATGGTACGGCGAGGCGCCCGACACGGTGCGCGAGGAATTCTTCCACCAGGCGCGATTGATCGGTCTCGACGGCTACACCGCGCCGGAGTCCTCGGAACTATTGAGTACCCGGCTGTGGCGCCGCTATGGGGCCGAGGCCCTCGGCCTGCTCGAGAACATTCGCGAAGATCCACGGCAGGCCGAGGTGCTCATCAAGGGCACCGAATACCTGCGGTGCGAGGTCGCGCAGGCGGCGCGACGTGAAATGATTACCAAGCTCGAGGATTTTTTGCGCCGCCGTTCGAAAATTGCCCTGGTCGAGCGCACGGAGGACATCCGGCGTTCACCGGGATTGGCCGAAGCCTGCGAGTTGCTGTTTGGCGACCAGGCCTCCGCCAAGTTGGCCGAGTATTTCGCCGCGCACGCTTGACGAAGGCTCCCAAGACGGAGCACTGGAGATGCAGATGGACCAGAAATACATCCTCGCCCTCGACCAGGGTACGACCAGTTCGCGCGCCATGCTTTTCGACCGCGCGGGCCACGTCGCCGGCGTGGCGCAGCGCGAATTCCCGCAGATTTTCCCGAAGCCGGGCTGGGTCGAACACAATCCGCTGGAAATACTGTCCTCCGTCCTGACGACGGCCACGGAATTGCTGACGGAACGGCGTATCGATCCGCAGCAGATCGCCGGCATCGGCATTACCAATCAACGCGAGACCACCGTCGTCTGGGACAAGGACACCGGCAAACCGGTCTACAACGCCATCGTCTGGCAGTCGCGCCAAAGCGCCGACGTTTGCGCGGACCTCACCGCGCGCGGCTATGGCGACATGGTGCGCGCGAAGACCGGTCTGCTGATCGATCCGTATTTCTCGGGCACGAAGGTACGTTGGATCTTGGACAACGTGCCGGGCGCAGCGAAGCGCGCCGAGCGCGGCGATCTACTGTTCGGCACCGTCGATAGCTGGCTGATCTGGAATCTGACGGACCGGCGCGTGCACGTCACCGATTATTCGAACGCCTCGAGGACCTTGATGTATGACATCCATGGTCAGCGCTGGGACGACGAATTGCTGCAGATGCTGGGCGTGCCGCGCTGCATGCTTCCCGAAGTGCGTCCGTCGAGCGAGGTCTACGGCGTCACCGCCGAACATCATTTCTTCGGTAGAGCGGTGCCGATCGCAGGCATCGCCGGCGACCAACAGGCCGCTCTGTTCGGGCAGGCCTGCTTCGAGGCCGGCATGGCGAAGAACACCTACGGCACCGGCTGCTTCATGCTGATGAATACCGGCGGCGAGGCGGTCGCCTCGAACCATGGGCTGTTGACGACCATCGCTTGGGGCATCGACGGCAAGGTGGAATACGCTCTCGAAGGCAGCATCTTCGTGGCCGGTTCGGCGGTTCAGTGGCTACGCGACGGCCTGCAGATGATCAAGCACGCCGAGGAAACCGAAACTCTGGCGATGAGCGTGGCCTCGACCGACGGGGTTTACTTCGTACCGGCCTTCGTCGGCTTGGGCGCCCCCTATTGGCGCAGCGACGCGCGCGGCGCGGTGTTCGGCCTCACCCGCGGCAGCAGCCGGGCCCATCTGGCACGAGCCGTGCTCGAATCGCTGGCCTACCAGACCCGCGACGTGCTTGCGGCGATGGAAGCCGATTCCGGAATCGCGCTCAAGACATTGCGCGTCGACGGCGGCGCCGTCGCGAACAATTTCCTGCTGCAATTTCAGAGCGACATTCTCGGCGTGCGCGTGGAGCGTCCGCAAGTGGCGGAAACGACGGCTCTCGGCGCGGCCTACCTGGCCGGTCTCGCGATCGGTTTCTGGGCGAGCCGGGAAGAAATCGCGCAGCACTGGGCCGTCGGCCGTAGCTTCAAACCGGAGATGGCACCGAGCACCAATGCGGAACTCTACGCCGGCTGGAAACGGGCCATCAAGGCGACGTTGAGTCTCAACGACGCCTGATGATCAGATCGCCGCGATCTCGGCGAACGCCCGCACCACCTCATCGAGCGGTCGATAGCGCTCGCGAAATTCCGGCGGCCAACGCGCCGGCCGGCCGGTCGACAATTCGATGCACGCATACTCGATTTGCGCGCGCGAGAGCGTTGCGCCATCCGCCGCGCGCCGCACTTGGAAGCGCCGCCGTACGCGCAGCCTGCCGTCGGAGGGCAGAAGCCAGGTCGCGACGAGAATCGCATCGCCCATGACGGCCGGACGCAGGTAGGTAATCACGCTGCGCAACACCGCCATGCCTCGGTCGAGCTGCAGGCATGTCTCGATCGGCAGACCCACCGACGCGGAATGCCGCCATGCCGCGCTGTCGAACCAGGTCATGTAGACGGCGTTATTGACGTGCTCGTAGGCGTCGATGTCCGCCGCGGCAACGGCGATCGAGGCCAGATACGGCGCCGGGAGATCCCAGTCGCCGAACGCGCCTCGAATCATGGGCATGAGCGAGCGATCCGGCGCCATGAACTTTCGAGAGGAGTAGGCATCAAAAAAAGTATACTCCGGTGAGGCGCAACTTCTCCGCAATCGACGGGTGGCGGCCCCTTTCTCGAACTCACTCCATCTAGATCTCGTCCACCGGCCACTGCTCCAGCGTCTTCACGACCAGCGACAGAAACGCGTTGGCCTGGAACGCGTCCAACGCGCGATGATCGATCGACAGCGTCAAATAACACATCGAGCGCACGCTGATGGATTCGACTCCGTCGACCGTCACCGCGCAGACCCGGCGCTGCAGCTTGCCGATGCCTAGGATCGCGACCTGAGGTTGATTGATGATGATGGGCGCAGCCAGCAGGCTGCCGCCGACGCCGTGATTGGAAATGGTGAAGGTTCCGCCGCGCACGTCTTCGGGCGCAAGCTTGCCGGCCCGGGCGGCCTCGACCACTTGATTCAGCCGCTGCGCCACGCCGAACAGATTGAGGTTCTGCGCGCGGCGAATCACCGGCACGATGAGCCCCTGATTGCCGAGCGCCGTCCCGATGCCGATGTTCGCGTCCGGATGCAGCTCGAGCGCGTCCTCATGAAAGGTGGCATTGACCTCGGGGATGGTCCGCAAGGCGCGCGCGCACGCGCTGGTGAAATATGCCGTGAGCGTGAGCCGCGCGCCGCGCGATTCGAAGTCCGCCGCATGCCGCGCACGGTGGGCGAGCACGCGCGTCAGATCGGCCTCGAACAGCGTCGTGACGTGCGGCGCGTCCAGCAGGCTGCGTGCCATGTGTTCGGCGATGCGGCGGCGAATGGGCGTGTGCGGCACCCGGGTGCTCGCGGGCGCATCGAACTTGGGCTCTACACGGGCCATCGGTGCGACGGGTGCGCTCGTCGGCGTGGCCTCACGGCGCGCCGTGACTTCCTCCGCGTGGCGCGTCACATCCCGAGCCGTGATCCGGCCGTGGCGGCCGCTGCCGGTCACGTCGGACGGCGTCAACTCATGTTCCGCCAACAGGCGGCGCACCGAGGGACTGAGCGACCGCCTCGCGTCCGCGCCCGGAGACGCCGCACGAACCGCGGCCACGGGCGCCGTTTTTGCCGCCGCTTGCGCCGGTGGCGCCGCGGCCGCGGTTGCCAGGCGGATCCGTCCCAATAGGTCGCCGGGATGCACCTCCCGATCCGCGGGCACCAGGATCTCCGCCAGCGTGCCGCTGGCTGGCGAGGAGATCTCCACGGTCACTTTGTCGGTTTCGAGCTCTACCAAAGGCTCGTCCTTGGCGACCGCATCGCCGAGAGACTTGCACCACGTCAAAAGGGTGGCCTTCGTGCCCTCTTCATTGGCCGGCGCGACGATGTCGGATATATCGGGCATCGTCAAATCGCAACCAGATTGGCAATGGCATCGGCGATGGTCTCGATGCTGGGCAATACCGCATCGAGCAGCACCGGACTGTGCGGGCTCGGCACATCCGGCATGGCGAGCCGCTCGATCGGCGCGTCCAAGTCGAAGAATGCCTCCTTGGCAAGCACCGCCGCGATCTCGGCGCCAAAGCCGGCCGTGATGGTGTCCTCATGCACGATGAGACACCGACGTGTCTTGCGCACCGACTCGAGAGTGGCGTCTCGATCCCAGGGCGACAGCGTTCGCAAGTCCAGCAGGTCCGCCGACACGCCGCGAGCGTCGATCGCCGCTTCGCAGCGCTCCACCATGGCTCCCCAGGTGACGACGGTCAATTGCGACCCGGCGCGCAGCAGGGTCGCCTTGCCGAAGGGCACGATGAAATCGTCGCCCGGGTAGGCGCGCCGCGCCCAACTGCCGTCGAGCAAGGATCGGTGCTCGAAGAAAATGGTGGGCTCATTGCCACGCAACGCCGAGCGCAGCAGGCCCACGGCGTCTTGAGCGTTCGAGGGCATGGCGAGCCGCCAGCCCAGCCCATGCACCCACTGCACCTCGTTCGACTGGCTGTGCCACGGGTCGCCGCATTTGAAGAAGCCGCCCGGGATGCGCACCACCATGGGAGCGGCGAACCGGTTGGCGGTGCGCCAGCGCATCGTACCGCAGTCGTTCAGCTGTTCCGCGGCGGGATCGGCGTACTTGCGGAACTGAATCTCGGGCACCGGCATGAGGCCCGCCGCGGCCATCCCCACGGCGCGGCCGATGATTCCTTCCTCGGACAGACTGGTGTCGAAAACGCGCGACTCGCCGAATTTCTCCTGCAGACCCATCGTCGCCGCGTGCACGCCGCCCTTGCGGCCCACGTCCTCGCCGAACACGAGCACGCGCGGATTCACCTCGAGTTCATGCTCGAGCGTTCGCCGTACGGCGGTCACCAGATTGATTCGGGGACCTTGGGGATTGGCCTGCTCGGTGCCAGACAACGGCGCGATGCCCTCACCGAGAATCCCGCCCTGTCCCTGCACGTAGACCGAACCGTCCGCGGTGGTTTCGGTGAACAGATACCGCTGCACGCGGCTCGCTGCCGGTTCATCCCGACGCTCGACGCGCTGCAAGGCCGCGGCCACCGCGGCGCGCGCTTCGGTCACCGCAGCGTCCCACTCGGCGCTCGTCATGCGGTCGGGCACCAATTGACCATGCAGACGCTGAAACGGATCGCGCTGTTGTTCGGCGCTGATGACGTTCTGCCCTTTGTAGGTCTGCGTATCTTGACCCGAGTGGCCCGACAGACGCGGCACGGTCAGCCGCAGGAACGCCGGGCCGCCGCCGGCGCGCACGCCGGCGACCGCGTCCTCGATCAGCGCGGCAGCCGCCAGCGGATTCGCTCCGTCGCCGTCGAGTACACGCAACCCGCGGAATGCGCTCAAGTTCGCCGCAATGTTGCCGCCCGGTGTCTGCAGCTGGGTCGGCACGGAGATGCCGTAGCCGTTGTCCTCGATGAAGAAGAGAAACGGCAGCTTTTCGGTGGTGACGATATTGAGCGCCGCCCAGAAGCCATTCGTCGCAGTGGAGGCATCGCCACCGTGAGCCACGGCGATGCTGCCCTCGCACGCGGCATCCTTCAGCACGCGATGACGATAGCGCAGCGATTGAGCCCAGCCCACCGCCGGCGTGTACTGCGTTCCCACGCCGCCGCACACCGGCAGAACACAGGCGCCCTCCTTCCGCGGGAAATTGAAGACGACGCCGATATCGCGGCCCTCGCTCATGCCGCCCACGCGCATCATGGTCGAGGCCAGCGCATCATCCACCGACAGCCCCAGGCTCAACAACAGCGGCCGCGATCGGTAGTACGCGCCGACGCCATCCCGCAGGCCCGTGAGCTGACCACCCAACAAGGTCTGGGTCACGTCATGGCCCCGGGCAGAAAATTGGTACAGCACCTTGCGCGCCGGAAGCAGGGTCGACTCCTCGAGATCGTCGAGCGCCCGCGACACCGCCACTCGATATACCAGGGATCGCCAATCGGCTGCCGGTTTCGGCTCGCGCCCCACACTGCCCGGATTTGCCGCCATCACACTCCCGCCTGAACCGCTTGAGTGCACAGCCTAGTTCAGTCCGCGCGAATGGAATCGCTAAAATCGTCTTACAATGGCATTATTCTTGGCGATTTCCTCCAGAAAATGTTTTATTGGGAGCGACTACGCATGGATATCGATCGCTACGACCTCCGCATCCTCACCGAATTGCAGCGCGACGGCCGGCTCTCGGTCGTCGAACTGGCCGAGGCCATCGGCCTGTCGCCCACACCGTGCGCTCGCCGCATCAAGGCGCTGGAGTCGAGCGGAGCGATCGAGGGCTACGCGGCGGTCTTGAACCCACGCCGCATCGGGCTCGCGGTACTCGCCATGGTGCAGGTGAAGCTGACCGAGCACACCGACGAAACGGTGGCGCGGTTCGAGAAGGAGATCGCCCTGCTCGATGAAGTCACCCATTGCTATGCCCTGACGGGCAGCTACGACTTCGTTCTGCAAGTCTACGGCAAGGACCTGGATTCACTCAGCAACGTGGTACTCAAGAGACTGCTGCGTATTCCGAACGTACGGGACTTGCAATCGAGCGTGGTGCTGGAGACGGTCAAGCGCTCGACCCGGCTGCCGCTGGCGCATTTGCAAGGGTGAGGCGCGGCCTGAATCGGCCGCCCTCGGGAACCTCGGGCTCGCGGCCCATGCCGACGCCGGACGGCGTACCGGTCGTCATGAGATCGCCTAACGCCAACCCATTTAGTAGTCGGGCGAAGCGCCCGTAGGCATGGACTGCAAGAACTCCAGGAACGCCCTGCCCAACTCCGGTCTGGTCACCGCACTCATGTGATTGCCAGGGATCCCGACGTACGAGCCATGGAGCAGTAGGCCAGCCAATTCTTCGGCAGAGCCGTTGTCATTGTCCTCGGTCCCGGCGACCACCAGCGACGGTACGCCGATCCGCGCAAGCTCCGCCGCCGATGTATCGACAAACGTGTCGAGAACATGCAGCAAGGCGATCGGGTCGCCTTTGACCGTCTGCAAGAACGCCTCGGCCATCCACTCGAGCGAGCCGCGTTGGAACGTTCCGGGACGGGTGAGAACGCGGCGAAAAAAGGCGCTCCGTGCGCCCGTATGAGTGAGGCCCTGCAGGCCCATACCCGCGACGATGGCACGTCTCGGGGCCGCACCGCGGCTCAGCATCCGGATGGTCGTCCGAGCGCCCAGCGAATATCCGCCGAGATCGTAATCCGTGATTCCGAGATGCGCGATGAGCGCGAAACCGTCGTCGGCCAGCACGTCCGGCGGATAGGACGCGGCGTCGTGGGGCTTCGCGCTGTCGCCATGGGCGCGCAGGTCCGGCATGATCACTCGATAACCGCGCGCGGCGAGCGTTGCGGCATGGCCGTAGCGAATCCAGTTCACCGTGGCGGTCGAGAAATAGCCATGGATCAGGATCAGCGGCCGGCCGGCGCCCAACTCGCGATACGCGAGCAGCACGCCGTCATGAGCCGAAAAATACTGGGCGGCGGGATCGCCTTGACTGCTATTCATTCCTGTGCCGCGGCTTAGACATTTCACCCCGCTCGTCTAGTCGAACACCGGCTCGACATTTTTTTTGAACAGTATTCGATCGGGACGCGGTCCGAATCCAGGTGAACGACGATATCGGCCGGTTCATCCAGCAGGATCCAACGGGTGAGACGTTCGTAGTGCGCAATGAAGCGACGCAATTCACGATCGTTCATCGGGGGCATCGACGATTCGGTACGTTTCAACCCCCGTTCCTGCTGCGCGCGCCACGAATACACCGTATCGAAATCCGGGGCCCGGAGCAGTATCCGCAAATCGAGCAGAGCGAACAGATCCGCATAAGGACCCGCGAGCTGACCATTGACATAGCGGCGCCAGCGGCCATCGGCATCCTCATCGCGCTCCAGATCGTTCACCGCCGCAACCAGTGCGTCCGCCGGTTGAGGACGTGCGCCCACGCACCAGCCTTCGAGCAAGACCACCTCGACCGGCCCCCGATGCGAGGTCCACTCGCTCTCCGGAACTCTGTCGTCGCGCGTCTTATCGAAAGCGGGGATCGGTACGAGGTCTCCCGCGCGCGCCGCGCGCAGGTTCCCGAGGGTGCGCATCGCGAGTTCTACGCTGTGGGTGCCGGGCACGCCCCGCGTGACCAACAGCGGATGGGTACTTCGTGCCAGCTCGAGGCGCTCCCGGCGCGTGAGATAGAAATCGTCAATGGACAGGACCGCCGTCGGCTGTCCGCGGCTTCCAAGCACGGCAGCGAGGCGCCCTGCGGTGGTGGATTTGCCGCTGCCCTGCGCACCGCACACGCCGATGACCACCGCACGTCCGATGCGTTCGCGCGCCGCGAGAATGTCTTGGATCAACCGGTTGTCGGTCTCTTGGGCAGCGGTCACTCGTCGTCCCGGCTGCGCCGCTCCACGATTCGGGCAAACGCACGCATGGCATCGAACCGGTCCATTATTCGGCATCTCGAATACTGATGTCCGATTGTGCCAGATTATCCGCAGAGACCGAAGGCGTATCGTTCTTCCCCGCTTTCTCGATCACCCGTCACCGGCGCCTCTTCGGGATTCGGCCTCATGACCGCCCAAGCGGTGGGCAACATTGGCCTCGAAAATTTGCAGTCGCCCGCGATCAAACCGTAGCGCGGTCATGTTGGGCCGGCAATCCAGCGCAACTCATTCCCAAAGGTGGTCGAGTATCTCTAGCGCGTCTCAAAATTGATCTTTCGAAGCCGGCTTGTACCGATATCCGTTTAAGCTTCGGAAATCCGCAACGGGGAAGCTATGGTGCAGTCGCTCATTCAAGTCATATATGTTGGTGGGGGGGAGCCGGGCCTGCGGGAATACGAAATCGCCACCTTGCTGAAGCAGGCACGCATCGCAAACCGCAAGCACAATGTCTCCGGTCTGCTGCTCTATATCGGCGGCTATTTCCTTCAGTCGTTCGAAGGCGAGCCGCGCATGATCGATGTGGTGTGCAGCACACTGTTTCGGGACAAGCCCCGGATGTGGGTCAAGCGCATAGTCCAGGAGCCGATCGTCGAACGTCAATTTCCGGAATGGACCATGGGCTTCGCGACCATCGATTCGGGCGAAGCCGGCCAGTTATTGGGCGACGAAACCCTGTTCCAATCCACCCCCGTGCTGACCCATCTGACCGCGGACGGGGCGAAGACGTTGATCTCCATTTTCGGCCAACGGCGCTACCAATCCGATCGCAGCGGGATGTTCAAGGCCATCCGTCGCCCGGCCTAGCGCGCCGGGCGCGACGTGCGCTCAGCACTCAGTTCAGGGTTTCAGCTGATCGCGAATCTCGCCCGGCTTGTGCTCCGCACTGTGGACGTTCACATACAGATTGCCCGCCTTGAAACTGGCGTACTGCTCATCGGTTAGCACAGAACCCGCGGGCACCGACCACGTCCCGTCGGCTCCTTTACTCAGGGTAATGATGGGAGGGCCGCTTTGGCCCGGGGCTCCCACATGGATGTGTGCGACCGTCCCATCGATTCCCGTGGTCTTGATGGTACCGGTAACGGATTTGTCCGGGTTGATCGTGATGGTTCCCGTTCCCGACGCGGAAGTCGTCACCGGCGGCGTCTCTTGAGCTCCGGTCAGTTTAACCTTGACGTTCCCCGCCCACGCCGACGCGCCGATGGCCAAGAACGCCGCTGCCGCCGCTAGCGCGTGAACGCTCCCACTGCGAATCGATCTGCTCATGGTGAAACTCCTCGGAATGAGTGCTGGTGGTTTAGCATAGATCGACCGCAGCGGCAACCTCGCCGCGCCCAGCAGATAAAAGTCCTGGTCGCGGTAGCGCACGATCGTACCTGGATATCCTTACCCAGGAAGCTCGTCACGGGTAAGAGCAATCTCCCCCCGCGAGGCGTCGTTGCCTCTGACGCCTTCCCGCAGGTTCTACCGCAGCGCGTCGAGCGCATGTACTACTCCAATCAGACGAAACGCAACGCCGTGAGCGCCATATCGATGAGCTTGATGCCGACGAAGGGCAGGCCGATGCCGCCCAATCCATACACGAGCAGATTCCGCCGTAACAGCGCCGCCGCCCCGAGAGCTCGGTATTTGACCCCTTTGAGCGCCAAGGGAATCAACGCCACGATGATGAGGGCATTGAAAATCACTGCGGACAGAATTGCCGAGTTCGGGCTGGTCAAATGCATCACATCGAGCGCCGCCAGCTGCGGATAGGTGGTCGCAAAAGCTGCCGGAATGATGGCGAAGTATTTCGCGACGTCATTTGCAATGGAAAACGTGGTCAGCGATCCCCGAGTGATCAACAACTGCTTACCCACCTCGACGATTTCGATCAATTTGGTCGGGTTCGAATCGAGGTCGAACATGTTGCCCGCTTCTTTCGCGGCCTGGGTACCTGAGTTCATGGCAACCGCCACGTCCGCCTGGGCCAGCGCCGGTGCTCCGGGCGGCAGGAGGAGTTCGCAAGGGTGCCATCACGCCGCGGCGGGACCAGGCGCCATCCATCGCACCCGATCCCGCAAACTCCGCAAATCCTAGAATTTGACCCTAGAATTTGACCCTAGAATTTAACCCTAGAATTTAACCAACACGCCGGCCGACAGGACGGTCTGACGCACGCGCAGGTCGGGTTGCCAGACACCGCCGTTGCCGCACGCGCTGGTTGCTTGGCCGAGATCGGCAGTGCCGGCGGAAGCCCCCGAATTGCAGGTGTAGTACTGCGGCGAACCATTGTTGCCGCCGGGCGGCGTGACGCCACCCTGTCCGGAAAAGTACGGCACGCTGGAGTGCCGATAGCCGAACTCGGTCCACCAGGTGATCCACTGCTTCGGCATGTANNGCGCCGTTGATCGGCGGCAGCAAGGTCAGGTAGCGCCCCGGATTCCACATGGCGCCCCCGCCCAGCGTCAACGCAAACAGGTCGTCATGGAACCATACCCGGTTATAGAGCATCCAGCCCGCAAAGGCGCTCTTGTTGGGGTCGCTCGTGCAATGAATTCCGCCGCCGGATTGGCAGCCGGCATCCACCGTGAGCGAGAATGCCGCTTTGGATATCCCCGCCGCGCCGGGGTTGTTGTAGAACTTGTACTCCACGCTATCGTCGGTGTGATAGCGCGTCGTGTGAGGCAAGCCCAGGTTGTCGGTGCCGACGCCATAGTTGTTGAAGACCCACTTCCAGTTCTCGGTGGGCGTGTACAGGATCTGACCGCCGTAGCCGAGCTTGCCGTTGAACTTGGCATAGGACTGCCAGCCATTGATG
>PLAH01000056.1 GCA_003134045.1 Gammaproteobacteria bacterium | reverse complement strand
ACATGGAGTTCGTGCAGTTCCATCCCACCGGGATCTATGGCGCGGGCTGCCTCATCACGGAGGGATCGCGCGGCGAGGGCGGCTATTTGACGAATGCCTCGGGCGAACGATTCATGGAGCGTTATGCGCCCAACGCCAAGGACCTGGCATCGCGCGACGTGGTCAGCCGCTCGATGACCGTCGAAATCCGCGAGGGCCGCGGTGTGGGCAAGCACAAGGATCACATCCATCTGCATCTCGAGCACTTGGGTCCCGCCGTCATCAAGGAACGGCTGCCGGGCATCGCCGAGACGGCGCGGATTTTCGCCAATGTCGACGTGAACAAGGAGCCCATCCCGGTGCTGCCCACCGTGCACTACAATATGGGCGGCATCCCCTGCAATTTTCACGGCGAGGCGGTGACGCGCGCCGCCGGCCAATCCGACACCGTGGTCCCCGGCCTGATGGCGGTGGGCGAGGCCGCGTGCGTGTCCGTTCATGGTGCGAACCGGCTGGGCTCGAACTCGCTGCTCGATCTCGTGGTGTTTGGACGGGAAGCGGCCAGGCACTGCGCGCGCGTGCTCAAGGCCGGCACGCCGCATCGGGCGTTCAAGCCCGATGCGGCGGACGCCACGCTGGCGCGGCTGGACAGACTTCGCAACGCCAAAGGCTCGCGCCGCACCGCCGACATCCGTCTCGACATGCAGCGCGTGATGCAGAGCGACGCCGCGGTGTTCCGCACCGGCGAGACGTTGAACGACGGCAAACGAAAGTTGGGCGAGGTATTCGCGTCCTTCAGCGACGTGCAGGTCACCGACCGCTCGATGGTCTGGAATACCGATCTGATCGAAACCCTGGAACTGGACAATCTATTGGGCCAGGCCGTGGCCACCATGCACTCGGCGGAAAATCGCAAGGAAAGCCGGGGCGCGCAGGCGCGCGAGGATTTCCCCAACCGCGACGATCAGAACTGGATGAAGCACACCCTGTGCTGGGTGGACGAGAAGGGCGCCACGCGCTTCGATTATCGGACCGTCCATTTGAACACCTTGACCGACGACGTCGAAACCGTCGCGCCCAAGGCGCGGACTTACTAGGAGCACGATCGATGGCTGAGTTTTCGCTTCCTGCCAATTCCAAAGTGCGCAAGGATGGGCGCGTATTCAAGGCCCCCGCCGGCTCCAAGAACGTGCGGGTCTTCAAGATTTACCGGTTCGATCCCGACTCGACCGAGAATCCCCGGCTCGACACCTACGAACTGGACATGGACAGCTGCGGGCCCATGGTTCTGGACGCGCTCATCAAGATCAAGAACGAGGTCGATTCGACCTTGAGTTTCCGGCGTTCCTGCCGCGAAGGCATCTGCGGTTCCTGCGCGATGAACATCGACGGCAAGAACGGGCTGGCCTGCATCAGCGCCTGTGCCGACGTGAAGAGCGAGATCAGGATCTACCCGCTGCCGCACATGCCGGTCATCAAGGACCTGGTGCCCGACCTCACCAATTTTTACGCCCAATACGCGTCCATCAAGCCCTGGCTGCAGACCCGAACGCCGGCGCCGCCGGACGGCGAGCGCCGGCAATCCAAGGAAGATCAGGAAAAGGTGGACCGCCCGTCGGCGTGCATCCTCTGCGCTTGCTGCTCCACCAGCTGCCCGAGCTATTGGTGGAACAGCGACCGCTACCTGGGTCCGGCCGCGCTGTTGGCGGCGTATCGGTGGATCGTGGACAGCCGCGATGAAGCCACCGGCGAACGGCTCGACCATCTGGAGGACCCGTTTCGCCTGTATCGCTGCCACACCATCATGAATTGCACCGAAGCGTGCCCCAAGGATTTGAACCCCGCGAAGGCCATCGCGGAGGTCAAGATCATGCTGGCGCAGCGCCGCCACTGATGAGCGCCGAGATCGGCAAGCTGCGGTGGCGCTGCCGGCGCGGCATGCGGGAGCTCGATGAGCTGTTGACGCGCTACGTGGATGAACGCTATCGCGACGCGAGCCCGGCTCATCAGGCAGCGTTCAGGCAGCTTCTCGACTCTCAGGATCCCGTGATCTACGACTACTTTCTCGGCCGGGCGACGCCGCCCGGTCCGGTTCTATCCAGTCTCATCGAGCTAATTACAGCAAGCCCCTCGAACGACCGATATTGAGGCCTGCCGCGGCTGTTAGAATCGGCCCCGTGCACAAAGTCTCATTTACCGTCCATCGGTCGTCGGAATTGTCGAACTTTTCCGCATCCAGTGTGTCTATCGCGACAGGCTGGGTGATCTACCGGCTGGTTTGGGATCACGCATGAGCGTCGATGAGAGTGACCTCAAACTGGTCGAGAAGGTCCAGCGTGGCGAGCGCGCGGCGTTCGATTTATTGGTCCTGCGATACCAGCACAAGGTGCTGAAGCTGATCATGCGATACGTGCACGATGCAACCGAGGCGGAGGACATTGCACAGGAGGCGTTCGTGAAGGCCTACCGTGCCTTGCAATCGTTTCGAGGCGATAGCGCTTTCTATACCTGGCTGTATAGAATCGCCATCAACACCGCGAAGAACGCGCTGGTGGCGAGCAAGCGCCGCCCCATGGATTACGATCTCGACCTGCAAGATCCGGAGCAATACGACCTGCATGCGCGCCTGGCCGAATCCGAAACCCCCGAGGGGTTGCTGCTCACGGATGAGATCCGCGACACCGTGAATCGGGCCATCGAGAATTTACCCGAGGATTTGCGAACCGCCATCGTGCTGCGCGAGCTGGAGGGTTTGAGTTACGAGGACATTGCGCAGACGATGGATTGCCCGGTGGGCACGGTGCGCTCGCGGATCTTCCGCGCGCGCGAGGCGATAGACAAGAAGCTTAGACCCATTTTCGACGGCGGCCTTGGTCGGCCTGAGGACACATGAGCGAACAAATTCGTGAGCAAGTCTCGGCGTTTCTGGATGGTGAGCTGCCCAATTCGGAAACCGAGCTGCTGCTGAAGCGTATGACGCGCGACGTGGACTTGCGCGAGAGCTTCGGACGATACGCCCTGATCGGCGAGTCGCTGCGCGCCGGCGGCGGCGCGCGCTCATCGCAGGGGTTCACCGGCCGCGACTTTACCACCCGTGTGAATCGCGCGATCGACGGGGAACCCCTGGTGGCGAGCATCCAGGCGACCGGAACCCACACGCCGCGCTGGTGGCGGCCCTTCGCCGGTGCCGCGGTGGCCGCCGGCGTGGCGGCGGTGGCGGTGCTGGCCCTGCAGCAGCGCGCCGTGCCGACGCGGACGGCGCTGCCGGTGACCACACAGAACCTCGGCGGCAGTCCCAAGGAAGCGCTCTCTTATACGGTGCCGGCGACGGTTGCCGAGGCGCCGGCCCTGATGCCGCGAGCGCGCCTGACCAATTATGTATTCGCCCACAGTAAGTATTCCTCGGTGTTGGGCCAGGAGAACGTGTTGTCGGGCTTGTTGGCCGATGCCGACGAACCCGAAGGAGCGGCCGGCGATCGAGCGAGGGCCGAGGCGCCCCGGCAACAGTCGCGGGACGCGCGCGTCACTCCATGACGCGACGGCTGCGTAGTCGAGCGCACTGGCTCGTTCCCTGCGCCGTCGTCGGCATTATGCTCACGGGCGTCTCGCAGCTCTGCCGGGCCGCGGACGATCCGCGCGAGTGGCTGGAGAAGATGAACCATGCGCTGGCGACCCGAAATTACGATGGCACGTTCTTCCATTTGAGCGAAGGCCGGGTCGAAACCATGCGCATCGTGCATCGTGTGCGCGCCGGGCGGGTGACCGAACGGCTGCAGTCGTTGGATGGATCGGGCCGGGAATTCGTGCGCAACAACGACGAGTTGACCTGCTATCTGCCCGATCAGCACACCGTGCTGGTGGAGCCGCGCCAGGACCGCGGCCCGTTCTTGGGCTCGCTGCCGCAGTTCGGCGCCGACGTGAACGACTTCTATCGCATCGAGGCCTTGGCGAATTCGCATGTGCTCGGCCGCGCCGCCCGGGTGATCGCCGTCACGCCCAAGGATCAGTATCGTTTCGGCTATCGTCTGTGGCTGGATGAGAACACGGCCATGCCGCTGAAGACGCAGTTGTGCGATTCGCGCGGCGAGGTGATCGAGCAGATCTTGTTTGCCCGCCTGGACATGCCGGAGAACATTCCGGACAGCGATCTGGTGCCGGCGGTGCATACGGATGGCATGCGGTGGGTGCGTCAAGGCCCGTCGCACGATTCGGCGTCGCCGGCGCTATCAGCCTTTCGGGCGAGCGAGCTGCCGCCGGGATTTCATCTCACGGTATCGGGAGCCCAGACCCTGGGCGAGGCGACCGTGCCGGCGACCCACCTGGTCTATTCCGACGGTTTGGCGACCGTGTCGGTGTTCGTGGAAGCCCAGCGCGATGTCGCGCCCGGCACGGACGACAAGCCGAATCCGCCGGCCGATCCGCCGATGCAGGGCCTCGCGCGGGTGGGGTCCGGCTTTGCCTTCTCCACCGTGGTGCAGGGTCACCAAGTGACCGCCGTCGGCGAGGTGCCGGCGCAGACCGTGGAGTTCATCGCCCACTCGGTGAAATCTCACGGCGTGGGCGACTTGCCGGCCCATTGAAGCCGCTCAGGTTCCTGATCTACTCGCGCGCCGGCTGCGAGCTGTGCGACGAGATGCGGGAAGCGCTCGCCGCCCTCCCGGCGGCTCGCTCCCATCCCATCGACGTGGTGGACGTGGACGCCGACGCCACCTCACGCATGCGCTACGGGCACAAGGTTCCGGTGCTGCTGTTCGCGGGAGAATTGGTCTGCCACGGCCATTTGGACCTCGAGGAGGTGGATAAGGCGCTCGCCTACCATCGCGGACCGGTATAATGAGGAGTTTGCTCGAAGCCAGTCCACGATGAAGAATATCCGCAACTTTTCGATCATTGCTCATGTTGATCACGGCAAATCAACTTTGGCGGATCGATTCATACAAGAGTGCGGCGGCCTCGACGCGCGCGAAATGCAGGCGCAAGTGCTGGATTCGATGGATTTGGAGCGCGAGCGGGGCATCACCATCAAGGCGCAGAGCGTCACCCTGGCATTCAAATCCGTGACCGGCGAGGTCTACCAGCTCAATTTCATCGACACGCCGGGTCACGTCGACTTCTCCTACGAGGTATCGCGCTCGCTCGCCGCCTGCGAGGGCGCATTGCTCGTGGTGGATGCCGCTCAGGGTGTGGAGGCACAGAGCGTGGCCAACTGCTATACCGCGCTCGAACAGGGCCTGGAAGTGCTGCCGGTCATCAACAAGATCGATCTGCCGTCGGCGGATCCGGCCAAGGTCATTCACGAGATCGAGGAAATCATCGGCATCCCCGCCGACGACGCGGCCATGGTCAGCGCCAAAACGGGTCTGGGCGTTCACGATTTACTCGAACAACTGGTGAAACGAATTCCGGCGCCCAAGGGGGATCCGGACGGGCCGCTGCAGGCGCTCATCATCGACTCCTGGTTCGACAACTACGTAGGAGTCGTTTCGCTGGTTCGGGTCATGAATGGTGCGCTGCGGGTGGGCGCCAAGATCCGGGTGATGTCCACCGGCCGCGCGCATCAGATCGACAAGCTGGGCCGTTTCACCCCGAAACCGGTGGCCCGCGAATCGCTCGAAACCGGCGAAGTCGGCTTCGTCATCGCGGGCATCAAGGAAATCGACGGCGCGCCCGTGGGCGACACCCTCACCTTGGATGCCAACCCCGCCACTTTGCCGCTCGCGGGCTTCAAGCAGGTCCAGCCGCGGGTGTTCGCCGGACTCTTCCCGGTGAGCACCGACGACTACGAACAATTCCGCGAGGCGCTCAAGAAGCTCAAGTTGAACGACTCGGCGCTGCATTTCGAGCCCGAAGTTTCCACGGCGCTGGGCTTCGGCTTTCGCTGCGGCTTCCTGGGCCTGCTGCACATGGACATCGTGCAGGAGCGGCTCGAGCGCGAGTACAACCTGGACCTCATCACCAGCGCGCCGACGGTCATCTACGAGGTGCTGCTGACCGACGGCTCGGTCTTGAGCGTCGACAACCCCAGCAAGCTGCCGCCGCAGGATCGAATCTCCGAACTTCGCGAACCCATCATCACCGCCAATATCCTGGTGCCGCCCGACCACGTCGGCGCGGTGCTGACGTTGTGCAGCGAGAAGCGCGGCGTGCAGAAGAAAATGCTGTTCTTGGGCAGTCAGGTGTCGCTGCAGTACGAGCTGCCGCTGGCCGAGGTGGTGCTCGACTTCTTCGACCGGTTGAAGTCCGCCAGCCGCGGCTACGCCTCCTTCGATTACGAGTTCAACCGCTTTCAGGCGGCCCCGCTGGTCAAGCTGGACGTTCTCATCAACGGCGATACGGTCGATGCGCTGTCGCTCATCGTGCACCGCGACAATTCGTATCAGCGCGGCCGCGAACTGGTGGACAAGATGCAGGAGCTGATCCCGCGGCAAATGTTCGACATTGCGGTGCAAGCCGCCATCGGCGCCCATATCATTGCGCGTGCGAGCGTCAAGGCCATCCGCAAGAACGTGCTGGCCAAGTGCTATGGCGGCGACATCACGCGCAAGAAGAAGCTGCTGGAGAAACAGAAGGCCGGCAAGAAGCGCATGAAGCAAGTCGGACAGGTCGAAATTCCGCAGGAGGCGTTTCTGGCCGTGCTGCAAGTCGGCAAGAAATCCAGTTGAGTCTCGGCACCCACTTAAGATCGAGGAGCTGCACAATGGGGAGTGTTTCGTGAGTGACGGCGACAGCCTTTTCATCGCATTGTTGTGCGCGGCCCTGGCCTGCGTACTGGTGATTTTGATCGATGGCTGGTTCCTGCGCCCGCGGCGCGATCCGGCCGCGACCAGCGTGGATGAGCCATGGCTGCCGAAGTTCGCGGGCTATGCGCTGGTGGCGCTGGCGCTCGCCATGCTGTGGCGGCTGTTCCGTTACGAGGCGGTGGATTTCAGCCTGATGCTGGTGGTGGTGGGCGCGATGTCGGGCGCGATCTGGGGGGTGGATCGCCTGTTCTTCGCGCGCCGCCGGCAGCGGGCGGCGGCGGCGGCGGGGACCCCTCGGGAAGGGGTGCGCGAACCCATTGCCGTCGAGTACGCCCGCTCGTTCTTCCCGGTCATCGTGCTGGTGCTGGTGATTCGTTCGTTCCTGTTCGAGCCGTTTCGCATCCCCTCCGATTCGATGATGCCCACCTTGTTCGACGGGGACTTCATCTTCGTGAGCAAGTATTCCTACGGGCTGCGGCTGCCGGTCACCAACACGTTGGTGGTCCCGACCGGCACCCCGCAGCGCGGCGACGTGATCGTGTTCCGTCTGCCGCCGAACCCGAAGATCAACTACATCAAGCGGCTGGTCGGCCTGCCCGGAGACCGGATTCGCGTGGATGCGCGCAATCAGCTCTACGTGAACGACGTTCCCATGAAACAGGAGCCGGGACCGGTTTACTCGGGGCCCAAACAGGACATGTGGAACTACACGGGTGCGCCGACGGCCACCGAGCAACTCGGGCTCAAGCGCCATATGCTCATGTTTGCCAACGGCGGCGTGAAGGAGGGGGAGTGGACGGTTCCCGCCGGGCACTATTTCTTCATGGGCGACAACCGCAACAACAGCAAGGACAGCCGCTGGCAGGGCGATTCGGACGCTCCGGGTTTCGTGCCCGAGCGGAATTTGGTCGGCAAAGCGGTGCGAATTTGGCTTAATCTCGATACTCGTGACGGACCTCTCTGGAGGCGGATCGGAACTGCGATTCAATGACAGCCGATTTTGAGGCCCTAAGGACATGGTCGAGGGAGAACGATTGATGAGCCCTATTCGTCGTATTCGGCGCCCGGATCGAGCATCGTGTCACAGCCAGCGGGGCATGACGTTCGTCGGGCTGCTCTGCATTCTCGCCTTGGTCGGCATCATCGGCTATGCGGGCCTGCGCCTGGTTCCGCTGTATCTCAATTACATGAAGGTCGCACGCAGCATGGATGTGACGGCGGCGGAATTCAAAGGCGAGAACCCGGATCTGGGCGGCATCCGCCGTTCGCTGGAGAAGCATTGGCAGATCGAGGACATCTCGGGCGTCGAGGCCAAGGAGGTCGAAGTGCTCAAGGACGAGGGCAGCGTCTCGATGCACGTGGCGTACGACGATTCCGTGCCGTATATTTCGAACGTGTCGCTGATGGTGCATTTCGACAAGACCGTGAAGGTGCAGTGATTCCGCAGCGTAAAGCCGACGAGCTCCTGGAGTGGGTGGAACGCTCTTTCGGCTACGTGTTCACGCGGCCGGAACTGTGCGAAGCGGCGTTGACCCATCGCAGCGCGGGCGCTCACCATAACGAGCGCCTGGAATTCCTCGGCGATTCGGTCCTCAATTGCAGCGTGGCGCGGCTGCTTTTCGATGCGCACAGCCAAGCCGATGAAGGGGCCTTGTCGCGGTTGCGCGCGACGCTGGTCAGCGGCGAGACGCTGGCGCAGATTGCGACGCAATTGGGCCTGGGCGAGCATTTGCGCCTCGGCCCGGGCGAACTGAAATCCGGCGGCTTTCGACGGGCTTCGATATTGGCGGATACGTTGGAGGCCATTTTGGGTGCAATGTTTTTGGATTCCGGGTTCGATGCGGCGGCCGCTGTGGTCGGACGCATCATGGGTGAGCGCATGGCGGCGTTGCCGGCGGCCGATCTGCTGAAGGATCCGAAGACGCGCCTGCAGGAAACGCTGCAGGCGCACGGGGTTACCTTGCCGGTCTATACCTTGACCGCCGTCGCGGGCGATGCGCATGCGCAATCGTTCACGGTCACCTGCGAGGTGCCGATTCTCGGATTGGCGGCCGTGGGCGAGGGCGGCAGCCGCCGCCGCGCCGAGCAGCTCGCGGCGACCAAGCTGTTGGAGCTGTTGCCGCCCGAAGTGAGCAACCCATGAGCGCGGCAGCGTTTCGCGCCGGTCACGTGGCCATCGTCGGCCGGCCGAATGTGGGCAAGTCGACGTTGGTGAATGCGCTGGTGGGGCGCAAGGTATCCATCGTCACGGCGAAACCGCAGACCACGCGCCATCGAATTCTGGGGGTGGTGAATCGGCCCGAGGCGCAGCTGGTACTGGTCGACACCCCGGGGCTGCACGAGTCGACCCGCCGCGTCATGAATCAGTACATGAATCGCGTGGCGATTTCCTCATCGCAGGACGCCGATGTCATCTTGTTCGTCGTCGAGGCGATGAATTTCACCGACGAGGATCGGTGGGTCTGGGAACGGGTACGCGGCCTGAAACAGCCGTTGTTCGTGGTGATCAACAAAGTGGATCGGGTCTTTCCGAAGGAGAAGCTGCTGCCGTTTCTCGAGGAGATGACGGAGCGCGTCCCGGCGTCGGGCATCGTCCCCATCTCGGCGCTCGAATCCGACAATCTCTCGCGGCTCATGGATGTGGTGGGCGCGCGTCTGCCGCTGTCGCCGCCGTTGTTCGCGGCGGACGTGCTGACCAATCGCGACGAGCCGTTTCACGCCGCCGAGGTGGTGCGCGAGAAGTTGACGCTCAAACTGCGCGAAGAGCTGCCCTACGGCATCAACGTGCAGATCGAGCGCTTCGCGGACGAGGACAACCGCATCATGATCAATGCGGTCATCTGGGTGGAGCGCGCGGGACAGAAGGCCATCGTCATCGGCCAGGGAGGGGAACGGCTGAAGGAGATCGGCCGGCTCGCGCGCATCGAGTTGAACGATCTGTGGCAGCGCTCGGTGCACCTGGAACTGTGGGTGAAGGTCAAAGAGAACTGGGCCGACAGCGAGATGGCGCTGCGGCAATTCGGCTTCGATACGCTTTAGAACGCCTGGCATCGCGAGGGTCCATGGAGCGCAGTCACATCGGGAAAATAGGCGCAAGAAGGGTGATGCTGGCACCGGCCTACGTGCTGCATCAGTATGCCTATCGAGACACCAGCCGCATCGTCGAGGCGTTCACCAGCGAGCACGGCAGGATCTCGCTGTTCGCGCGCGGCGCCAACGGACCGAAATCCACGCTGCGCGGCGTACTGCGGCCCTTCCAGCGGCTGCTGCTATCGTGGTCGGGCAGGACGGAGGCATGCGCTCTGGTAGCGGCGGAAGTCGACGGCAGCCTCACCCGCATGAGCAAGGAGCGGCTGATGAGCGGGTTCTACTTGAACGAGCTGCTGCTGAAGCTGACCCATCGGGGCGATCCGCACCCGGAAATTTTCCACTCCTACGCGTCGTGCGTCGAGGCGTTGTGCGCCGGCGCGGGTGAAGAGCCGACGCTGCGCCTGTTCGAGAGGCGCTTGCTGCACGATCTGGGCTACGGCTTGGAACTCGCGCAGACGGACGAGGGCTTAAGGGTGCAGCCCGACCGGTACTATCGGTATGTGCTGGAACGCGGCCCGCAACTATGCTTGGCCGGGGCCCCGGGCGCGATGTCGGGCCAATCCTTGAACGATCTGGCGTCCGAGAGCTTTCAGGATGCGCGTTCGCTGCGCGACGCGAAGCGCTTGCTGCGCGCCGCGATCGATGCGTGCCTGGATGGCCGCGTGCTGAAGTCGCGCGAGGTGATGCTGGCATTGCGTCAGCAAAATCCCTTGCGCGACGGCGCTCGTGCGGCGCGCGAAACCGTGCACGAGGGCGAGTCGTGAGTCCGCCGGCGGGCGGGTCCCGCATCCTGCTCGGGGTCAACATCGATCACGTGGCGACATTGCGCCAGGCGCGTCGCGGCAAATACCCGGACGCGGTGCATGCGGCGCTCCAGGCCGAACAGGCGGGCGCAGACAGCATCACGCTGCACCTGCGCGAGGACCGTCGGCATATTCAAGATCGGGACGTGACGCTGATGCGCGAGGCGCTGCAGACGCGCATGAACCTGGAAATGGCGGTCACCGACGAGATGATCCGCATCGCGTGCCGCGAGTTGCCGCAGGATTGCTGCCTGGTGCCCGAATCGCGCCAGGAAATCACCACCGAAGGGGGCCTGGACGTGGCTGGGCAGTCGGGCCGGGTGGGCGATGCGTGCACGGCTCTCGGCGCCTCGGGTATTCGGGTCTCGCTGTTCATCGACCCCGAGGAGGCGCAGATCGAGGCGGCGCAACGCGCGCGCGCGCCGGTCATCGAGCTGCATACCGGCGCCTATGCCGAGGCCACGGGCGCCGCCCAGGCGCGCGAGTTCGAACGCCTGCGTACGGCCGCGCGATTTGCCGATTCCCTGGGGCTGATCGTGAACGCGGGACATGGCCTTCACTATCACAACGTCGAACTCATTGCGGCAATTCCGGAAATCGTGGAACTCAACATCGGCCATGCCATCGTCGCGCGCGCGCTGTTCGACGGCCTGCCGAAGGCGGTGCGCGACATGAAGGAACTGATGCGCGCAGCGCGGCGTTGATCCCATGATATTCGGCATCGGAATCGACGTTCTCAAGGTGGACCGCATCGAGCGAGTGTTCAAGAATTACGGTGAACGCTTCGTGGCTCATCTGTTGATGCCGGCGGAGCGCATCCAGCTCGAGCGCACCGCACGGCCGGTGCGTTTCCTGGCCATGCGCTTCGCCGCCAAGGAAGCGATCGTCAAGGGCATGGGTACGGGCTTCGCCCACGGGGTCTGGATACGCGACGTGGGCATCGTGCAGAACTCCTGGGGCAAACCCGAGGTGGTGTATTCCGAGCGCGGCGCCAAGGTGCGCGACGGCTTGGGGATCGGCGACGGGCACGTCACGCTCACCGATGAGGCGGGCCTGGTGGTCGCGGTCGCAGTCCTGATGCGCGCCTCGGCAGCGGCGCTGCCGGAGCCGGTACCGGGACCGGGTCCCGCGCCGGGGCCGGGAACCCGATGAATACCCTGGTTTTCGACATCGAGACCGTACCGGATACCGATCTCGGCCGCCGTCTGTATGAACTCGACGGCTTGTCCGACGCGCAGGTCGCGCAGATCATGTTCACCAAGCGGCGCCAGGAGACGGGCAACGAATTCCTGTCCCACGAACAGCATCGGGTGGTGGCGATCTCGGTGGTGATGCGCACGCGCGATTCGCTCAAGGTGTGGAGTCTGGGCGACGAGGGGTCGTCGGAGAAGGACCTGATCGAGCGATTCTTCGACGGCCTCGACAAGTTTACGCCGGACCTGGTGTCGTGGAACGGCGCGGGTTTCGATCTGCCGGTGCTGCACTACCGGAGCCTGCTGCACAGTGTGACGGCGGCGCGCTATTGGGAGACGGGCGACGGCGATTCGAGCTTCCGTTACAGCAATTACCTGAGCCGCTTTCACTGGCGGCACGTGGATCTGATGGATGTGCTGTCGGGTTTTCAAGGACGCGGGCGGGCCAGCCTCGATGACGTGGCGACGCTGTTGGGGTTCCCGGGCAAAGTGGGCATGCACGGATCGCAGGTCTGGGACGTGTATCTCGAGGGCGGTCTCGCGCGCATCCGCAATTACTGCGAGACCGACGTGCTCAACACGTACCTCGTGTATCTGCGCTTTCAATTGCTGCGCGGGCATTTGAACGCCGCCGAGCACGCGGGCGAGGTGGCGCGCTTGGTCAAATTGCTGAATGAATCCGGGGCGCCACACCTCGAGGAATTCGCGGCTGCGTGGCCCGCGACTTGAAGCTCGGCGACATCCAAGAGGCCGACGTGGTGGACTTGGCGCACGACGGGCGGGGCATCGCGCGCGTCGACGGCAAGGCCGTTTTCATCGAGGGTGCGTTGCCCGGGGAGCGGGTGAAGTTTCGCGTATTCAAGCGCCGCCGACAATGGGATGAAGCCGGCCTGGTCGAGGTGCTGACCGCGTCGCCGGACCGCGTGCGGCCGAAGTGTGCGCACTTTGGGGTCTGTGGTGGATGCTCCCTGCAGCACCTGGCGCCGGCCGCGCAGTTGGCCGCCAAGGAGCGCCAGCTGCTCGACAATCTCGAGCGGATCGGCCGCGTGCGTCCACAACGCGTACTGGCGCCCCTCGAGGGGCCGGTGTGGGCCTATCGGCGCCGCGCGCGGCTGGGCGTCAAGTACGTGCACAAGAAGGGTCGGGTGCTGGCGGGTTTTCGCGAACGGGAAAAGCCCTATATCGCGGACATCCGGCGCTGCGAGGTGCTGCTCGAACGCTTCGCGACATTGCCCGAGGAACTGGCCGCGTTGGTCGAAACGCTATCGCTGCGCGGGAATCTGCCGCAGGCCGAACTGGCGGCCGGCGACTCCGGGGCGGCGCTGGTATTTCGGGTAATGGAGGCGCCGAGCCCCGAGGATCTGGTGAAACTCGAGGAGTTCGGCGCACGGCACGACGTGCAGATCTTCCTGCAGAGCGGCGGCCTGGACACGATCAAAGCGCTGCGCGCCGGTTATCCGGCGCTGAGCTACACGCTCGATGCCGAGCGCCTGACGCTCGAATTCGGGCCCGTCGATTTCTTCCAGGTCAACCGCGACATCAACGTCTCCATGGTGGCGGCGGCGGTGGATTTGCTCGAGCCGACGCCGGCCGATACCGTGCTCGACTTGTTTTGCGGGCTGGGTAATTTCACGCTCCCCTTGAGTACGCGCGCGGGCGCAGTGACGGGGGTGGAAGGAGACGCCGCCCTGGTTGCGAAGGCTCGTGCCAATGCCGCGCTCAATGGGATCTCGAATGTGGATTTCCAAGCGGACAATCTGTTCGAGCCGAGCGGTTTCGGGCCGTGGGCCCAAAAGACCTATGATTTGGTGCTGCTGGACCCGCCGCGGGCCGGCGCATCCGAAATCATGGAACGCATGGCACAGTGGCGGCCGCGCCGACTCGTGTATATTTCCTGTCATCCAGGGAGCTTGGCGCGGGATGCGGGAATCTTGGTGGAAACCCAGGGCTACACACTGCGGGGCGCAGGGGTGATGGATATGTTTCCGCATACAACGCACGTTGAATCGGTCGCCGTATTCGAGAGAGTCGCATGATGTTAGGGCCGCTCATGGTCGATGTCGCGGGCACGGAACTCGACCCCGAAGACCGAGAGGTATTGGCGCACCCACTGGTGGGCAGCGTGCTGCTGTTCACTCGAAATTACCGCGATTTGGAGCAGGTCACTGCGCTTTGCGCAGCCATCCGTGCGGTCCGTTCTCCGCATCTGATGATTGCCGTCGATCATGAGGGGGGGCGGGTGCAGCGCTTTCGGGAGGGCTTCACGCGCCTGCCGCCATCGCGCTCCCTGGGCCGGCGTTTCGACGAGGATAAACGCGACGCACTGGACCTGACGCGTTCCGTAGGCTGGCTGATGGCGAGCGAATTGCGCGCCGTCGGCGTCGACTTCAGTTTTGCCCCCTGCGTGGATCTCGATTACGGCGTCAGCGAAATCATCGGGGACCGCTCCTTTCACCGCGATCCCGACAGCGTCGCCGCCTTGGGCGCGGCGTACATGCTGGGCATGCGGGATGCGGGCATGGCGGCGATCGCCAAACATTTTCCCGGCCACGGTGCCGTCATCGCCGACTCGCATGTGGCTCTGCCCATCGACCGGCGCGAATTCGTCGACATGGAGGGGGACATCCGCCCCTATCGCCTGCTCATCGACAACAATCTTCCGGGGATCATGGCGGCCCACGTCGTGTATCCGGCCGTCGATGCCCTGCCTGCCAGCCTGTCGCGCCGCTGGATCACGGACATCTTGCGCGTCGAGATGGGCTTTCATGGTTGCGTGTTTGCCGATGACTTGAGCATGGCGGGTGCCGTCGCCTTTGGCGATGTGGTCGAACGGGCGCGCCTGGCCTATGCCGCCGGGTGCGACGTGCTGCCCATCTGCAACGATCGCGCCGCGGTGTCGACCGTGCTGGATCGATTCAAGCCGGGCGTCGATACGCCGGACTTGGGTGGTGGTGTACGCGGCGGCGATGCGGCCCCCCGACGAGTTGCTGGCCGGCCGTAAGTCGATCATGGCCAGGCATGCCGCCAACCCCGGGTTCCGCGCGCTCACCGTCACCGACGACGGTTCGGACGAGCCGGTCGGCTTCGGCTACGGCTTCCACGGGATGCACGGTCAGTGGTGGCACGATACGGTCCGGCATGCGCTGTCGGCCACCCGCGGCGTGGTCGTCGCCGCGGACTGGCTGGACGACTCGTTCGAGGTGGCCGAACTGCACGTGGCCCCGACGCATCAGGGTCAGGGCACCGGCGCCGCCCTCCTGCTCAGGCTCACCTCTGGGCGGCCGGAACGTACCGCGCTGCTGTCGACGCGGGACGCCGACACGCCGGCCCGGCGGCTCTACCGGGGCACCGGGTTCGTCGACCTGCTGACCGGGTTCCACTTCTTCCCCAGCGGCGAGCCGCCTTACGCGGTGATGGGCGCCGAGCTTCCGCTGCGCACCCGCTCCCCCGAACCCCGCTCGCCCAGGCCGAGCCGCTGATAGATCTCGCGGGTCGCCCGGGACCAGTTGAGCGTGTAGAAGTGCAGCCCGGGCACGCCCTCGGCGAGCAGCCGCTCGCACAT
>PLAH01000044.1 GCA_003134045.1 Gammaproteobacteria bacterium | reverse complement strand
CCACCACCACCACCACCACCGCCGCCGCCACCGCCGCCACCGCCGGTACGCTCCTGGGCCTCGTTCACCTTCAGCGCTCGCCCGTCGACATCGTGGCCATTCAAGGCCTGCATGGCGCGCGCGGCATCGGCGCTTGCCATTTCAACGAAGCCAAAGCCGCGGGGCCGGCCGGTGTCGCGATCATTGATCAACGCAACCGACTGCACTGCGCCATGCTTTTCGAACAGCGCACGCACCGCGGACTCGTCCATTGAGAACGGGAGATTGCCAACATACATTTTCGTCATGTGAAGAATACCTACTACAAAAGAAGCTATCGGCCGGTCACGCGTGCCCCATAAAGTTCGAGCGGAATGCCAGCCACCTGGATCGAAGAAACCTGCTTTGTGGGTTGTGGTCAAGGTGACGCCGGAGCGGCGCGGTGACCAGAAACGGACCAAGTAGAAATTCACGAGCCGTGACAGATGCTACAGGAATTCGGGGATTAATACGAATTTTGTTCGCAACCAAAGCTTTTTCGTCTGACTTCGAAACCCGGCAGGCAGCAAAACGTGCTAAAAGCGCGCCCGGGCCGGGGGATGGCGGGATTGGCGCGGCGGCCGCTGAAAGTCCCGGGCTGGGCAAAGCGCGGCGGCCCGCCGCGGGCATTGTAACCCTGTTGCGACACACAATTCCTGTGCCACTGCACCTGGTAACGGCTCCACAAGGCGGTTATTCTCTCGGCTTGTTCGACGGTCAGACGGGGAAGTTCACGTGCCGGCGTTCCCTGTGCGACCCGCGTCCGCGCGCTGAAGCGCCGTATCGGAACCGGTGGCGGAGGGGTCGTAATCGTTGACGCAATGGGTACACGGTTGAAATGCTATGCGGGACAGGCGACAGGCGGCAGCGTCGAGGACTCGTGAGCATTGCGGGTGCGTCTAGCGTATCTGGTGCCTCGCTACTGGCCGACATGGATTGGGCTCGGCGTGCTACGGTTGCTCGAGCTGCTGCCTTTTGCGGCGCAGCGGCGGGTGGGCACCGGCTTAGGATTCCTCATCCGCCGCTTGCCGCTCGCTTATGTGCGCATTGCCGAGCGCAACATCGAACTGTGTCTACCCGAGCTGTCGCGGCAGGAACGCCGCGTCCTGCTCGATCAGCACTGCCAGAGTCTGGGCATGGGCCTGTGCGAGACGGCCACGACCTGGTGGAGCACCGATGCGCGGGTCAACGGCGTGGCCAACATTCAGGGGCGCGAGCACCTGGAGGCTGCGCTCGCCAAGGGCCGCGGCGCCATCCTGATCGGCGGGCATTTCACCACCATCGAGATCGCCACTCGAATCCTCGGCACCGTCGTGCCGCTCAATGTCGTGTATCGGGCGACCAAGAACGCGCTGCTGTCATGCACCATGTGCGAGAGCTTCGCTCGTCACGGCAAGCCGATCGCGCACGATGACATCCGGGCCATGGTGCGTGCGCTCAAGAAGAACGAGGCCGTCTGGTACGCACCCGACCAAAGCTATCGCAACAAGGGCGCGGCCATGGTGGAATTCTTCGGCATCCCGGCCGCCACCACCACCGCGACCTCGCGGCTCGCGCGCATCTCCGGCGCCGCGGTGCTGACGTACTTTCCGGAACGCCTGCCGGGCCATGCAGGCTACCGCGTGGTCATCGGGCCGGCGTTCGAGAATTTCCCGGGCGAGGATGTGGTGCGCGACGTCGAGCGCTTCAACGAGCTGCTGCAGGCGCAGATCCGCAGAATTCCGGAACAATATCTGTGGGTGCACCGCCGCTTCAAGGGATTGGGCCCGGATTATCCTAATTATTACGGCCGCGATTCGCGCGCGGGCGCGCCCGTTCAGACCCCTAAAGTCCTCATCTAAAGCGAGTTCATATCCCATTCACATCGATTCCGGCGCCTGCTCGCGCATTCCGTAAGTGCCGTTCGATTCGTTCCACACGAATCTCAGCGGCGCGAACGGCGCGATGTAGGCCAGCCCATAGAGGACGAGATCCCAGTAGGTCAGCGAGCGTTTGAGGCTTGGTCCCGCGGCGGGGCCGCCCGTCACGGCATCGGCCGTGTTCATTCAGCGACGACGCCCGCGGACTCGGCTTTCTGCAACAGCGCGGCACGCATCTGCGAAGCCTCCAGACGCAGCGGCTGGGTGCGCAGCCGCCCCAATTCCTCCGCGGTGAACGGCACGAAATCGGCCGGCATGTGCTCCTTGTCGAAGCGCCAGAACATCCAGTTCATGAGTTCGGCCAGATCCGCGTTCGAGAACGGCGAGGTCGCCACGCCAGGCACCCGGCCGAGATATTCCCGCCCACCCGGCACGGTGAGAAACTTCGAGACCGTCCCGGCCAGACTGGGCGCCGTGCCGTCGGAGCCCGTGCCGTCGGGACGATGACACCCTTGGCAGTTGAGCGTCCAGTTCTGCCAGGCCCGTTGCGGATTCTGCACGCCGGCCGGCACCGTGCCGGGGGCTGCCGCGGTCGCGGGAGTGGCGGGAGTCCCGACAGCGCCGGGGGCCTGGGCCGCGGCCATTCCCATCGCCGCCAATATCGCCGCAGCGACCACTGCCGCCGACAATGGCCGGCGCCGCGATGTGCGCCCGCGAGGCCCCGCCATCCCGCGCGGCGCGTTCATGGCCCGGGCAGCGTCGGCCGCAAGGCATACGTCGATTGAGCCGTGCCGTCCGGATGGCGAGCGCGCGCCGCCGCCACGTCGGCCGCGGCGAGTACCGGCGGACCCGGTTGCTTGCCGCGATCGCTCGCGAGATAACTCAACACCGCCGCCACTTCCGCTTCGCTCAACCCCGATTGGGCCGGCATGACGCCGCGATAGCTGGCACCGGCCACCTTGACCTCGCCCATCAAGCCCGTGGTGACCACCATCACCAGGTAATCGCGGCCCTCCGGCGATTGGCCGAACGCCACGATCTGCTCGTGCAGGGACGGGAAGCTCCCCGGAATACCTGCCGCTTCGGGGCCGTGACACACGGCGCAGCGGCCGGCGAACACGCTCGCCCCCGCCGGCTCGTCCGCAAAACCCGGCGCCGCCCCCAGGGCGAACGCCAAGCCCCACCAGCGGCTATTTCTGATCAATCGCGACACCCAAAATGATGGCGGTCGAGCAGGTGTACGACTGGCTCTTGGTGCCGAAGCACCAGGTGACTTCGTTGTTGTTCTGCGGACGCACCACCGGCCGATCGCCCTGGTTGTTCTGGCAGGCGCACCGGCCCCAGGCCACGCCGCCGCAGCAATCGTTGTACGAAACGATGTAATTGCGTTGATCGGCGGGGTTGCGGCAGGTGCCGATCCACGTGATCGGCGACATCTCGGTACCCGGTGGGCACGAATTCACGCTGCCGCCGTAGCAAGAACAGAGCGAGCCGTCGATGGCGCAGTAGCGCCAGTAGTCGCATTTCGTCGGATCGCCGGGATCCTGCGGATTGCCCGAGCTTTGCGGCGAGGTCTGCCCCGAACTCGGATCCGACGGCGAGGAACCGAGTTCGCCGTCGGCGCCTCTCGCGACGGGCAGCAGGGGCAACGCGGCCGCGCCGGCGAGAAACCCGCCGAGCACGGTGAACACACTGCGTCGCGATGTGCGGCTCGCGAAACCGCGCAGTACTTTTTCCGCCAAATGATCGAATTGAGCCACGCTATTCTCCCGAAGAGGCACGCCGCGGCCCACGTTGGCCGAGGAATTGCTGGATGTTGCTGACGCCGGTTTCCTTGGCCGTGAATAAACTTTCCAAATGCTCGCGCGTGTTGACCAGGCCGGTCGAGGACAATTTCCCGGCCTCGTCGATCAGCACCGCGTACGGCAATTTCGCCACCCCGTAGCTGCGTCCCAAGTGTTCGGACAGCACGTAGGGGAATTTACCGAGATTCTTGTCGCGAATGAAGTCCGCATGTTTGCCGCCCTCGCCGTCGCTCGCGAGCACGATGTCGAGCCACGCGCGCTCGGCGCCTTGCGCCGAACGCACGGCGGGCAGCAACGCTTCGCAGATGGTGCAATCCGGCGAGAGGAACAACAACAGCTGGCTGCGCCCGCCGCGAACGCCGCCGATCTGGACGATGGAGCCGTCGAGCGCCGGCAGCGCCATTTGCGGCGTCGAGTCGCCGAGTTTGAGCGGCTGCCGCAGAGACAGTGCCCCTGCCGGAGCGATGCGCTGATGCAGCACGCCGATTTGCCGCGCCAGCGCCATACAGACGATGCCCAACACCAGGAGACCCGCCCACAGGACGATTTGCGAGGCAACCAGAAAGCTCATAGTACTTCTCCGCTGCGCAATGGCTGCAGCGCCATTACTTGATCCAATGCGCCGTACAGCGCCAGCAGGGCGCAGGCGGCGAACACGTGTGAGCCTTGCAAGGATACGCCGCCGCTCGCCGGCGAGGCCCAGGCAGTGAGCGCCGCGAGCGCCGCGAGCATGGCGTTGCGCGACAGCTGGAACCAGCCCAAGGGACGTTGCGTCGGCCCGAAACTGCATCCGCAGTCCGCATCGCGCCGGCCTTGCAGGACCGCGCGCGCGATGAGCCCCAGATACGCGGCCCAGATAAACCCGGCCAGCAGCGCACCCATCGCACGAAGGGAAGGAACCGCCAGCAGCGCGCCCGCGGCCAGCTCGGTCGCTACCGCGCCGGCGAGCGCCGCCGCCGCGAGCGATGCCGGCACTCCGGCGAACTGCCGCACCACGCCCCGCGAGTATGACCACCGCACGATCTTGTGGCCTGCCGAGGCCACCAGCAACAACGCCTCGAATGCCGCGAGCTGCGCCGCCAGCGACTGCATCGTCCCGCTGAGCGTGGGCTCGTCCATCAGCGTACGGGTTCGATCTGCATGCGCGTATGAAACCCCGGCAGATCCAGGCTGCGCACCAGACTGCCGGTTTGCGGATCGTACACATCGAGACGCTCGCCGGCCTGCACCAGCAGCAGCTGTTCCGCCGCGTGCGTGAGCGCGATCGACGAACCGGGCCGCACCAGCCGCAGACGCTTGACGCGAGCCTTCGTGGCCGCGTTGAACACCCACACTTCGTTGGCCGGATCCTTATGCGTGCCCTCGTGAGCGTCGGCCTGCATCAGCACGTAAAGCAGCTTCTGCTCGTCGCTCGCGATCAGCTGCCAACCGCTGGGACGCCAGTGGGCCGCCGCATCGGCGCCCGACACCAGAGGCCAATCCGCCAGGATTTTGATGTCATCGCCCTTCATGTCGATGGGCTGAACGCGCCCTCCGAGGCTGGGGAAGTAGCGCACGCCCGCGAGCATGGTCGAGGCCGTGAACAGAGGATCCGTGTCGAGCGGATTGAATGCCTTCGACTCGCTGCGGCTCGCCACGGCGCCGTTCGCATCGAGCTTGACGGTCAAGAGAGTTCCGCTCGCGCACAGCGTCGAGAAGCCGCGCGCGCCGCTCGGGTAGACCAGCGAACACCCCGGGATCTCGACCTCGCCCAACGGTTGCCGCTTGATGAGATCGACGACGGTCACGGAGGATGCCGGCGTGAAATTGAACACCAGCGCCATGCGCTGCTCATCGGTGAAGGCGATCAATCCTTCCATGGCCGTGATGAGCGCACGTTTGGTGCCGGGAAGCACGATTTCGCCGATGGGATTGAGCGTCTGGGTATCGTAGATGGTGATGAAATCGGTGCGGGTACCGCGTGCGCCGCGCGACCAGACCGTATCCGCCACGTAGATTTCGGGGCGCTTGTCGGGAACCAACAGGGTTGCCGAATCGTGCGCCTGCAATTGCCCTTTGACTTCGCGGCTGTCGCTGCCCACGTTGCGCAGCTCGATGCGGTCGCCGGCGTAATTGAGGAAGCTCCAGGTCGCCGGATAGTGCGCGGGCAGCGTTTCGACTTTTGGAATCGTCTCCGCCGGCAAAGGATTGGGGAAATCGACCGCACCGGCCGCGGCAACCGCAAAGCAGGAGGAAACGCCCAAGGTCGTCGCCCGTAGCATAGTCATTCTCATTTCGTTAGGCCTCTCTTCGCATTCGAATTGCGAACTTGACTGACGTAGACCCGCCGGCCCATGAACCAGGTCTCGAGCACGTCGGTGTTGCGGATGTCGTCTGCATGATCTTCATCGGCGAGTTTCAGAATGTCTTGGTTCAACACGATGAAATCCGCCGACTTGCCGTCCTCGATGGAGCCGGCGACCAATATCGCGCCCGCCTCCTTGCTGCTGCGGAACGGATACGCATTCGACTCGTAGTAGCTGCCGGGCGGATGCAGCGCCTCGTAGCCGTTTCCCTGTACCGGCTGGATGAACCGGATCACCGTGAGCGCTTCGGCCATGCCCCGCGGCGGCCGGGCCGTGTAGATACGTGCATCGGTGATCACCACGTCGGCCGGCATCAAGCCTTCGGCTATGGCGACGCGCAACCCCAATGACAACAGGGCCGCGACGGACCATACGACAGCCGGCGTTCGTATCCCCAATTATTCCCCTCCCGTCTTTTTTTAGGCGCGCCACCCGTGCGCACCCGCCGGAGTGTACGTGAACAACCGCAAGGTGAATACTCCGGCACGCCAACAGGTATATTTGGCGGATGAATGCCGCACAGCTGCTGTTCTATCTGATCCTGGGGATCGCCGCCGCCGCCTTCGTCATCGGCGCGATCCGGGCTGGCCGCCGCAGCCGCGAGCTGCGCTGGCCCACCCCGCTCGAGAGCGTCATCGGCTTCGTCGTGGCCTTCTTCGACACCTTGGGTATCGGCTCCTTCGCACCCACGACGGCGATTTTCAAGCTGCGCCGCATGGTGCCCGACCAGCTGATCCCGGGCACCCTGAACGTGGGGCTCACCCCCGCCGCCCTGACGGAGTCGTTGATTTTCGTCACCGCCATCATCGTCGATCCGGTATTGCTCGTCACCGTGGTGGTGAGCGCCGCGGCCGGTGCCTGGCTGGGCGCCGGCGTGGTGGCGCGTCTGCCGCGACGGGCGATCCAGATCACCATGGGCATCGCGTTGCTGATCGCCGGCAGCGTATTCACGGCGGTGAACCTGGGCGCGCTGCCGGGCGGCGGCGTGGCGATGAATCTCGTCGGCTGGAAGTTCGGGCTGGCGGTCGGCATCAATTTCGTCCTCGGCGCCTTGATGAGCGCCGGCATTGGGCTCTATGCGCCGTGCATGATCACCTTGGCGCTCTTGGGAATGCACCCCTTGGCGGCATTTCCCATCATGATGGGGGCCTGCGCGCTGCTCCAGCCGGTCGCCAGCCTGCGATTCTTCCAGACCGGCGCTTTCGCCTGGGGACCTTCATTGGGACTCGCCTTCGGCGGCGTGGTCGGCGTGTTCATCGCCGCCTATGTGGTCAAATCCCTGCCGCTGATCGCGCTTCGCTGGTTGGTCATCGTGGTCATCGCGTACGCGGCCTTCGCCATGCTGCGCTCCGCCGCGCGCCGAGACGACGTGATCCCGGCGCTGCGCAAGGCGGTGCTCGAGGACGTGCCCGCGCTCGAGTCCTTGATCGCGCGCTCGGCACGCGAATTGAGCACGCAGGACTACCGGCCGAGCCAGGTCGAGGGCGCGCTGCGCGGCGCGTTCGGGGTCGACTCCCAGCTGCTCGCGGATCAAACCTATTTCGTGGCCGAACAGAACGGCAGCATCGTGGGATGCGGCGGCTGGAGTTTCCGCTCCACGCTGTTCGGCGGCGACGCCCGCAGCGGCCGCGACGCCTCCTTGCTCGATCCGGCAATCCACGCCGCCAAAATCCGTGCATTCTTCGTCGATCCGTCGCACGCGCGCCGCGGCATCGGCTCATTGCTGCTCGATCGGTGCGAGCGGGAAGCCCGCGCGCATGGTTTTTTACACGCGGAGCTCATGGCGACGCTGCCGGGCGTCAAGCTCTACGCCGCCCACGGCTACGTGGGCACGGAACGGGTGAGCTTCGAGGTCGGACCGGACGAGACCATCGAATTCATTCCCATGCGCAAGCCATTGACCTGACGGGCGCGTCGCCTCAGCCATCGCGATCGCGCTGGCCCCTGTCGCGGTCGGTGGGCCCGGCGCCGTGCCCAGCCTCGCCGCCATCGCCCCACAATGCACGCCATCCCTCGATTCCGAGCGCACGCAGCCGCAAAATGTTGTTCTCGTAAATCGCATCCGGATTCGGCACCGCCGCCAGGGCGCGTTCGATGCTCGCCTCGCGCAGCAAATGCAGCGTCGGGTACGGTGAACGATTGGTATGATTCTCGATGTCCTCCGCCTGAGTTCCCGCGAATTGATACTGCGGATGGAAGCTCGCCACTTGAATCTCGCCTTCGAGATCCAGATCCACCACCGTGTCGTCGCAGATCTGCAGAAAATCGTTGAATTCGATGAAATCGTTGAGCACCCACGGGTGAATCAGCAGCGTGGTCTCGCAGTCCCGGGCTTGGGCGCCGTTCAAGTGACCCAGCTCCGAGCGCAGCTCCTCGAGCAGTCCCGCCGCGGAGCGCTGCTCGCTCACGCGAAACCGCACGCGGTCGGCGCGATAGACGCTTTCGGCAAACGGGCAGAGTTCGAGCCCGATGACGGCCCGTTCCACCCAGCGGCGCGTCGCATCGATGATGTCGTCGTGGTTGATGGCGAAAATCCCGTGTGGCCGTCGACAGTCTAACGGGGCCACTTCGAGTATCCTAATCGCTCCGCCCAATCACCGCGAGACAACGACGATGCCGCAACCGATTCCCGCCACACTGATCCCCGGAGACGGGATCGGTCCAGAGATCATGGACGCGACGCTGGCCGCCCTGGACGCGCTCGGCGCGCCGTTTCAATGGGACCGCCAGGCCGCCGGCCTGGAGGGCGTCAAATCGTCGGGAGACCCCCTCCCGCCCAAGACCATCGACAGCATCCGCCGCACGCGCCTGGCGCTCAAAGGCCCGCTCGAGACGCCCTCGGGCGGCGGCTATCGCTCGTCGAACGTGCGTCTGCGCGAAGAATTCAAGCTGTACGCCAATCTGCGGCCCGCGCGCACGCTCATTCCGGGAGGCCGCTTCGACAACATCGACCTCGTGGTCGTGCGCGAGAATCTCGAGGGGCTGTACATCGGCCACGAACTCTACATCCAGATCGACGACGATCCGCATGCGGTCGCCATGGCCACCGGCGTCAATACGCGCCAGGGCAGCCGCCGGTTGCTCGAATTTGCCTTCGCCCACGCCGTTGCCACGGGCCGCAAGAAAGTGGCCATCGTGCACAAGGCGAACATCATGAAGGCGCTCACCGGCATATTTCTGGAGACGGGCCTCGAGCTGTACGAGCGCAAGTACAAGGGTCAGTTCGTGCTGGAGACCGTCATCATCGACGCCTGCGCCATGAAGCTGGTGCTGAACCCGTGGCAATTCGACGTGCTGGTCACGACCAATCTGTTCGGCGACATTCTCTCCGATCTGGTCGCCGGCCTGGTGGGCGGTCTCGGCATGACGCCCGGCGCCAACATCGGCGCCGACGCCGCGATATTCGAAGCCGTGCACGGCTCCGCGCCCGACATCGCGGGCAAGGGCATCGCGAATCCGACCGCGCTCATGCTGGCGGCGGCCATGATGCTCGAACATTGCAAGCTGCCGGAGCTGGCGGCGCGGCTGCGCACGGCGCTGCACGATACGCTGAACATCGACAAGGCCCGGACGGGCGATCTCGGGGGACACTCGAGCACGGCGCAGTTCACGCAGGCATTGGTCAAGCGCATTGCCAATGCCTGACGCCGGGCGCAGTCGGTCGGCGATCATCTCGATCGTCAATCTGACGAAATCGTATGCGTCCGGAGTGCAGGCGCTCAAGCCCATCACCCTCGACATCGACAAGGGCGAGATCTTCGCCCTGCTCGGCCCCAACGGCGCCGGCAAGACCACGCTCATCAACATCGTTTGCGGCATCGTGACGCCCACCACCGGCACGGTGACCGCGGACGGCCATGACATCGTGCGCGACTACCGCGCCGCGCGCATGAAGATCGGGCTGGTGCCCCAGGAACTGACCACCGACGCGTTCGAGACCGTGTGGGCCACGGTATCGTTCAGCCGCGGCCTTTTCGGGCGTGCGCCCAACCCCGCGTACGTCGCCGAACTGCTGCACGACCTGTCCCTCACGAACAAGCGCGACGCCAAGATCATGACGCTGTCGGGCGGCATGAAAAGGCGCGTGATGATCGCAAAGGCGCTGTCGCACGAACCCGACATTCTATTCCTGGACGAGCCCACCGCCGGCGTCGACGTGGAGTTGCGGCGCGACATGTGGAATCTGGTGCGGCGCCTGCGGGAACGTGGGGTGACCATCATCCTCACCACCCACTATATCGAGGAGGCGGAGGAGATGGCCGATCGAATCGGCGTCATCAACCAGGGCGGCATCGTGCTGGTCGAGGAGAAGAAGGAGCTGATGAAGAAGCTCGGCAAGCGGCAGCTGACCCTGCACCTGATGGAACCGCTCGCGGCCGTCCCCGCGGAACTCGCCCCCTGGAATCTGGAATTGCGGGCCGATGGCACGGATCTCGTGTACACCGTGTCCGGCGACGGCAACATGGACGTATCCACTCTGCTGCAACGGATGAGCGATTCGTCGATCGCCATCAAAGATCTGCATACCGAGCAAAGTTCGCTCGAGGACATCTTCGTGGAACTCGTGAGTACGCGGCCATGAGCGGCGCAGTCGCCCGTTTGCGGTTCAACCGGCACGGCGTCTGGGCCATTTATAAATTCGAGATGGCCCGTGCCCTGCGCACCCTGGTACAGAGTCTGGTGACGCCGGTCATCACGACGACCCTGTACTTCGTGGTGTTCGGTGCGGCGATCGGCTCGCGCATGAGCGCCGTGCACGGCATCAACTACGGCGCTTTCATCGTCCCGGGCCTCATCATGCTGGCGCTGTTCACCGAGAGCATGTCGAACGCGTCGTTCGGAATATTCTTCCCGAAATTCGTCGGCACCATTTACGAGCTGTTGTCGGCGCCCATCTCGTCGGCGGAGATCGTCCTGGCCTATGTCGGCGCCGCCGCGTCGAAATCGATCTGCTTGGGGTTGGTCATTCTCGCGACGGCCTCGCTGTTCGTGCCCATCCGGATACTGCACCCGGTATGGATGATCGCCTTCCTGCTGGTGACGGCCGTGACCTTCAGCCTGTTCGGATTCATTCTCGGGCTGTGGGCCAAGGGGTGGGAGCAATTGCAGTTCATCCCCATGCTGGTGATCACGCCGCTGACTTTTCTCGGCGGCGCCTTCTATTCCATCGGCATGCTGCCGCCGGCCTGGCGCACCTTCAGTCTGTTCAATCCCATCGTGTATCTCATCAGCGGCTTCCGCTGGTGCTTCTACGGCGTGGCCGACGTGAACGTAACCGTCAGCTTCGGCATGACGGTGGGGTTCTTGGTGCTGTGCCTGGTCGTGATCTCGTGGATCTTCAAGACCGGGTATCGCCTCAAGAACTGACCCAAACGGTGCAGGCGACTGGGCCGCCGCCCCGGAACCGTGCACACGTCACGATTCGGGCACAGGCAAATCCTCGGGGAAGTCACTCCCAGAAGGCAGGGATGATGGACAACAGCAGGAGCCCCGCCATTCCATAATTGAAGTGCCGGCGACGCGACTCCGTATGCAGATAGTCGCGCAGGAAATGCCGAACAAGGTCCAGGAAAACGTCTGCATTATGAGGATGAACTTCGAACTCGGGCCACGTAAGCTGCGTGCGATGAGTCAGTATAGTACGAGAGTCGAACCGGCCCGAGGGCCAAGCCGCCATCCGCTCATGAATTGGCCGATCGTTCTTCTTTGCATCATGGGCGCGATCGCCTGCCAGCCGCTGCGCGCCGCCGCCGGCCCGCCGCCGCTCGGGATCGATCTCGATGCCTTCGACGCGCGTAAAAGAACCCTGGCGCTGCCGGACGGCGAAGTGCTCGCCTACATCGACATGGGCAACGCGTCGGGTCCGCCGGTCGTGCTGATCCACGGCTACACCGATAACGCGCGCGACTGGGTGCCCATGCTGCCGTATCTGTCGACGGGCTTTCGCTTGATTCTGGTCGACATCCGCGGTCACGGCCAATCGAGCAAGCCCGAGTGCTGTTACAGCCGGCTGGACTTCGCCTACGACATCAAGTTGCTGCTCGATGGGCTCGGCATCGAGCGAGCCGATATCGTCGGTCATTCCCTCGGCAGCATCATCGCGCAGACCTTTGCCGAATACTGGCCCGAGCGGACCTCGCATGTGGTGCTCATCGCGTCCACCGGCGGGCAGCCGCCGGGCCGCCCACGGAAGCCGCCGCAATTCGACTTCGCCGCGGAAATTCGCAAGCTCAAGGAACCGATCGAAGCGGACTCGCCGTTCATGATCGCCTGGTGGGATTCGCCCACGCCGGTGGATCCGGACTTCATCCGGCGTCAGCGCCAGGATGCGGCCGGTATTCCGTTGCGGGTGTGGCTCGCGGTTCTCGATCAGGGCCTGTCTTCCGACAATGCCTACGCCGACCTACAGAGAACCCTGCCGCGCTTGCGGGCGCCGACTCTGCTCATCTGGGGCAGCAAGGATCCCATCATGGAGCAGCCGGTGCGGCAGACGCTGCGCAAGGGACTGCCGCAGGCTAAGGTGAAGATCTTCGAGGGGCTCGGCCACAATCCCTTCTGGGAAGATCCGCGCGGCGTCGCGAGCGTCATCAACGATTTTCTGGCGCACTAGCGACGGCGTACGCCGCGACTTCGGCACCCGCGTGCGCTGCCGGTGTCGGCGCTCGAACTTGAGCCGCTCACGTTTCGTTTCGTGCCGGCGCCCCGGCTCTCACGCGTGCGCTTCGGCGCCCGAGTCCGGATCGAGCCCGATATCCGCGTCGAACGCGCGGCGCCGATCGGCCTCGAGGTCGAGCGAACGACAGGCCCATACGTAGACGATCGCCGAGATGGGCAAACCGACCAGCATCGCGATATCCGCGCCGCCCAACGCGCGGGCGATCGGTCCCATGTAGATGCCGGTGCTGAAAAACGGAATCATCGCCGCGAAGCCCACGCCGTACGCCATCAATCCGCGCCAGTTCCAGCGCCCATACATGCCATGGGGGTTGAAAATCTCCCGTACCGAATAATGGCCTTTGCGCACCAGGTAGAAGTCCACCAGGTTGATGGCCGTCCAGGGCGTGAACAAGTAAAGCAAGACGGCGAGGAACTCGCCGAATATCGCGACGAAGTTGTGCGATGACGCAAGCGCGAGGGCGATCGCCGCCGCGGTGCACACCGCGAGCGTGACGATTCGCTTCGCCAGGGTTGGGCGGTTCGGCTTCAACGAATCGGCCACGCTCAACAGCGTCAAGGAGGCGCCGTAGAAATTCAGCGACGTGATCGTCAGCAGCCCCAAGAGCGAGCACACCAGCAACGGCTTGCCGAAGCCCGGCAGCACCGCATCGGCCGCGGCGCGCAGTGCGGCGGCCACTTCCAGAGTCGGATACAGCGCCGCAGCCAACGTACCCACCAGCATGGTCCAGGCGCCGCCCACGAAGCCGCCGAGATACGTCCACCAGAACGATGCGCTCACGCCGACATCGCGCGGCAGATAGCGCGAATAGTCGGAGACATAGATCGACCATGCAATCTGATAGGAAGCCGCCGCGAAGAACTGGGCCAGGAACGGCACGGCGCTAAAATCCCGCAGATCGAGCTGCGCCGGCGGCATCGGTGCCCCCTGCAGAATGGCCACCGTGAACACCAGCAGCGCGACGATCAGCACATAGGCGATCCAGCGCTGCGCGAGGTGGATCAGATCGTAGCCGATCACGGCGAGCGACACCGCCAGCAGGGCGAACACCACCATGGTGGTCTTCTGATCGGCGCCATACAGGGAATGCACGGTCTGCGCCGCCAGAATCTGGTTGAAGGCGTTGAACCCGATGTATGCGACGAGGGCGACGCCCCAGACCAGCAACGCGCCGATATAGCCGAATTGCGGGCGCGACTGGATCATCTGCGGCAACCCGAGCTGCGGCCCCTGCGTGGAGTGGAACGCCATGAAGAACGTGCCGAGCGCGGAACCCAAGACCACCGCGATGGCCATCCAGATCAAATTGCCGCCGAGCGCGATGCCGACCACGCCGGTGGCCACCGTGGCCAGATGGGCATCGCCTGAGAACCACACCGGCCATAAATGCCATACCTTGCCGTGGCGTTCGGCGATGGGAACATAGTCGATCGAGCGCTTTTCGAGCAATCGCTCGCCGAACTTTGCTTCCATCGGGCAGAACTCACACGGCGGATGACGGCGAAAATACTACCATCAGGCAACGCGGTTCGCGGCGCATTCTGCCGGACCGCGGCACCGCCGCCGTCCGTGGGTGCGGGCCTCGGCCAGTTCATCGCCGCTCATCCAGGCCAATCCGCGGGGCCCGGCCACGTGCCGCGCTCAATACTCGAACTGATACGAGAGCCCGACGCTGCTCCCGGGATCGTTCTCGGGCGTGGTGCCTTGCGTGGTCGCCGTACCGTTGCCCAGACGCGTTTGCAGCTTCAAGTGTTTGGTCAGGTCGACGTCCACCTGCACCTGGCTGGTGCCCGCCGTGGTCTGCTTGCCTTCGATGTACACGCGCTTCGTGATATAGCGTCCCGCCTGGATGGCGGCGTCGGATTTCTCCGTGCCGGCCGCCGTCGTCGTCGTGTTCGAGCCCACGGATAGCCGGTCGAGTCCCAAACTTTTTTGCAGCTTGACCAGCGGGTTGGATCCGCCGCTGCCGACGCCGGTGAGTGTGGCGAGCGCATAGGACAACTGCGCAGCCTGCAGCCCCGACAGCGCCGCCGCATTTTGGCCGAACAACAGGCGCGCCATGATTTCATCCTGCGGCAGCACCGGAGAACTGCTGAAGTCGAATCGCGGCGCGTCCGCGACACCCGTGATGCGCAAGGTCGCCGTGGTATCGGCCAGCGACGTCTGCGCAGTGAAATCCAGCGTCGGATCGATTTTCTTGCGCAGTCCCGCGCCCTCGAAGCTCACTCGGCCCTGAGTGAACGTGAGTTTATTGCCGGCGAGGGTGAAGCTGCCTCGCTGCAGATCGAAGCCGCCGGCCGCGAGCGGCGCCTCGGTGGTTCCCGTCAGGCGAATGGAACCGCCCATTTCGGCATCCAAGCCTCGGCCCTGAACCAGAATCTGCTGCGGCGCATCGATCCTGATGTCCAGGCCGATGATGAGCTGCTGCTTCTCCGTGGCGACCTGCGCGGTCCGCCCCCGGCGGCGAACGTCGAGCACGGCCACGTCCGCCGGCAGTGAATTCGGAATGCCGATGGTCGCTCGATTCACATGGATCTTGCCGGCGACATCGATGCGCCGCCGCGCCATACCGCTCACGTGGACGTCGGCATCGAGATTCGCGGTGACGATGTTGCTGGCAATGGGCTGTGCGTTCCTGGCCGTGATCGTCAGATCCACCGGCCAGCCGGGTTGCAGCACGCCGAACGTTCCCGTCATCCCGATGCTGCCGGTCGAGGCGGTGGCCTTGAAGCTCTTGATTTGCAGGCCGCCCTCGTCGCCCCCCACGTCCGCGGAGATGTCCGACAGATTCACGCCGCGCCCATAATCGCGCAGGCTTCCCTGCGCGAGGGTGATGCCGCCGCCCACCAGCGGCGCGGACGCGCTGCCGGTCACGGTGGCGTCGGCCGTCAACCGGCCCGCGGCGCGCATGCCTCGCGCCTCGAGGAAGGGGTTGGCCAAGCCTACGTCCAGTTTGCCGGCAACCTTCATGTCGACGGGACCCGTGGCGGACAGCGGCACCGTGCCGGAGGCCGTCAACTGAGAACCGCTGCCGGCCGCCAACGTGGCCTCGATGGACGCACTATCGCCGTCGAGTTGCGCGCGCGCATGCAGGGCGAGCGCAGGCAAGCCCGTCGCAGCGGCGTCGGCAAACCGAATATCGCTCGCGTCGACACGTACACGGCCCGTCGGACTCGCCGGCGTCCCCTGCAAACGCGCGTGCGCTTCGATCGTGCCGCCGGCGAGCAGCCCGGGCGAGAACAGGTTCATGAGATCCGGCCCCACCCGCTGCAACGAGGCGCGCAGGTCGAGCACGGGTGCCGCCTGACCCTTGATCTCGAACACCGCATCTCGCAAGCCCAGCTTCAGATCGTCGACGGAAACTCCCTTGTCGAAGGACAGCAGCGCGGGCGCCAGCACCTTGACCGTCTCACCGCGATAGCCGAGCGATGCGCTGGCGAGCTTCAATTGCCTGGCATCGATGTTCAGTTCCGCCGCGGCCGCGAGATTCGCGGGCGCGCCGTACAAGTTGGGCAGCTCCGCGGTCAGCCTCAACCCCAACGCGTCGGGAAAGCCCCGTGCCTGAAGATGCACGTCGCCCGCGAACCGGCCGACGACGATATCCTTCCCATCCACCGTCACCTGCGCCTGAGTGTGACCCTGAACGGGCACGAAGCCGACGGTGCCCTGTGCGCTGCCGGACAACTGAACACCGAGGAGGCGATCGAAATCGCCGAGCTGGGCGATGTGCAAGGCCAGCTGCCCGTGGCTCTGTGTGAGCGCGGCGTCCGCAGTCATATCTCCTTCGACGTGCGCGCTCCTCCATTCGGCCTGGCGAATCTGCACGCGAAACGTTTTCGCATTGCCACGGTCGATGGCCACATCGAGATTGAGCGGCGCCCCATCGAGCGTGCCGTGCGCCTGCACCGAGCCGCTCGGCGCCGTCGGCAGGCCGCGTGCGTGCACGGACGCCGCGACTTGGCCCATGGGCGAGCCGCGCACCGACAAGCGCGAGGTGATGTCCGCATCCGCCGCCAGCGAGGTGGGCGAACCGCCGAGTCGGCCGGACATTTTCAAATTCCCACTGACATCGCTCGACAACGTGGCGAGATCCGCCACGTCGAGCTGCCAGCGCGCCTTGAGACTCTTGATGAAATTGCCCTGCGTGGGCGTGGGCTTGCCCGCGGCAGTCCGCTCGGCGCTGCCGCTGGCCGCGAGCGTCGACGCGCGGCCCGCGATCCGCAGGTTGTCGATGATGATGCCGGTGTCCGAGAGACTTCCCGCAAGCTGCACCGCCACGCGCGGTCCCACCCAGGGGATCCACGCGGCCGTACCGCCGCTCAAGGCCAGATTGGCATCCAGCCCGAGCGCATCGCTCTCCTGCTGATGGACCAGCCGGCCGTTGAGCACCGCGCTGCCGCGCACATCCTGGCCCGTGAACACCGCGAACGGCGCCAGCTGCGGCAACGTCAACTCGACCGCGGCGCGGAACGTTCCGGCGGGTTGTGCGGCCGTTTCAGTATGGCCCCGCAAAGAAAACAGCGGGTGCGTGGCGGACACGTCGAGCGGTCGCGACGCGGCATCGAGCTGCAACGTCGCCTCGACATTCACGGGATCCTTCCCCAAGAATTTCGGCTGCGGGCCGGGAATCTCCAGGCCCGCGATCACCGCGCGCACGCCGAGCTTGCCGCGGTCCGCCTCGAGGTTGGCCGTCAACTTCGAGATGCGCGTGGTACCGGCCAGCCTCAATTCGTCGGCCTGCAGACGGCCCGTCGCGGCCGGCGCAGTCAGCGCACCATGCCAATTGCCCTCGAGCGTGATGCCCGCCCACGACACATCGGCCCGCGGCGCCATCGCCGGCGCGGTCAGCGAATAATCCAGCTCCGCGGACCGATGCGCCAGATCGACGCTGCCCTGCACGCGCGCCCGCAAGCCGCCCGCCGCCAGCGTCACGTCGAGCGCTTCTGCGCCGCGCACTCCCCGCAACGTCGCCGTGGCCGATAAGGCGCCCAGGCCCGGCAGCGACAGCAGGTTTTCGAGCGGTCCGCTGGCCGGCTCGTGCACCGCCAAGGAGGCGTCCATGCGTTTCGGGTCGAAACGCAGGTGCAAGGTGTACTCTCCCTCGCCGTTCAGGCGATGCGCGACCAGATCGGCGTTCGCGTCCTCGAGCGATCGCAAGCGGATATCGCCCTGCAGGGACAGCGTGGTCGCCGTGCCCACCAGGGGCGCGCCCAATTCGACGGCGGGAAGGACGAATTCATCCACCTCGATATCGGGAACCGACGCCTTGCCGCCCTGGCCGTCGCCTACGGGAGAGCGTTCCATGTGCACGCGCGCCGCGTGCAAGGTATCGACCTGGATGCGCGGCTCCAGCAGACGCAGCGGCGACCAGGTAACCGATACATGATCGGCCGTGAGCCAGACGCCCTCGCGGTCGATGAGCTGCAACTCATCGAGCGTCAGTCGGGTGGGGAACGAGCCGCCCAAGCCCGACAACTTCACGTAGCCCGCGGTCAATCGATACGTGAGACGCTCGATCCACACGCGGCCCGGCGCCGTATTCCCCGTCACCAGCACCGCGCCCGCCAGCAGCACCATCAGGAGGATGAGGCCGCCCGCGACCCATGCCGAGACTTTGAGGGTACGACGCATCAGAACGCCTGCCCCAGTCCGATGTAGATGTCGAACGAATCCTCGGGATACTTCTTGAGCGGCATGCCAGCGTTGGAGGTGTCGTAGCGACTGTAATCCTTGATCGGCATGGCCACATCGAAGCGTATGGGTCCGATCGCGGTGTAGTAGCGGATGCCGACTCCTACGCCGACGCGCAGCTCGCTGGCGATGGGTTTCAAGCTCGACCCCAGATCGGTGCCGCTCGTCTCGCCACCGCCCACCTGGCCGCCGTCGACGAAAAAGGCCGCGCCGAAATTCGTGCCGAACCGCTGCCGCCACTCGAGCGACGCAGCTTCGATGGACGTGCCACCCTTGGGGTTGCCGTCGGCGGCAAAAATAGGACCGACGGACTGATAGCGGAACCCGCGAATGGTGCCGCTGCCGCCGCCGTAGAACCTCTGATCGGGCGGCAGGCTGAACTCGCCGGCGCCCTGCGCGACTCCCGTCAGGAACCGGGCGGCGATCACGGAACGTCCCGGGGCGGTAAACCCCAGCTTGTTCAGATCGAAGTACGTCGCCAATTTGACCTGGGTAATGATGAAGCTCGCGCTCGGATGACCCAACGAACGGGTCGGCGCCACGCTCAACGAATCGTGCATGCCGTGCGTCGGATCATCGAGCGGCGAGGCCAAGCGGGTCGAGTCGTAGCTCAAGGTCACGGGCAACGCCACCAGGGTATAGTTGTACTCGACATTTTCCTGATCGATTCGTTCGTCGGCCGTGGTGACGCCGACGCTGGCGCTCCATGCGCTCGAGAGCTTGCGAGTGACCGTTACGCCGCTCGTCACCGCCCTTTGGTCATAGGCCTGCAACGACTGGTTGATGGCGCCGACGGCGAATTGCACCGACTGATCGCGGTGGCCCAGATCCGGAATGGTGAACTTGACGCTGGTGTCGTAGCCCACCCCGGTGGTGGCGCTGCCGCCGAGATTGATGACCGACGCGGCGATATTCAGCTGCTCGGCATTGCCGAATACGTTGCGATCGCTCCAGGTAACGCCGGCGCTGCCGCCGAGATCGGTTGAATAAGCGGAGTTTACGCCCACGGCGTGCCGCAGGCGTTCGCGGAACGTGAAGGTGATCGGCACGCCGCCGGTCGGGTCGAGTGCGGTGCCGACTTGGATGCTGATCGCGCCGAAAGGCCCCAGGCCGAGCAAGTCGCGGCGAGCCGCTTCGATGGCCGACGCGCTATAGCGCTGGCCCGAATGCAGGGTCAACCGGCGCCGTACGAGCTTCTCGTGCAGGCGTTTCAGCCCCTCGATGTGGATCTCGCCGATCCGCACTTGCGCCCCCGCGTCCACATGGAAACTCACGTCCAACACCGGATCGGTGTTGTCCTCATAGGCGATGGGCGGATCCACCTTGGCGAAAGCATAGCCGTGCTCCTGCAACGCCGTGAGCAGCCGGGAGCCGGCGGCCAGTACCTCGGATGCCACCGCGGGAGCGCCGCTCTTGAGGACGAATGCCCCCTGCTCGGCGGCCGGAATCTCCCCGTCGAGGGTGACGCCGCGCAGGTGATACAGCGGCCCCAGCTCGAAACTGATGGCCACTTTCGCGTCCGTGCCCTTCGGCAGCGCATTCAGCGCATCGGCAAGGCCCACGCTGTTGAGCGGCATTCCGTCGATCTTGATGGTGATGGTCGACTGATAGTAGCCGTAGCTCTCGACCACCGTTTTCAACCGGTCCGTCTCGCCGCGCGCACGCGCGATCAAACCGAAGGGACTGACCGGGGCCGTCCCGCGCAGCGATACCAATTCGGAGGTCGCACGCAACGTGCCATCCATCGCGCTATCGCCGGTCGATGCGATGTCGACCCGGTAGGATTGCGGATCGGCGGCCCGAGCCGTCATGCCCGCGCACAGCGTCAGGGCGATTGAACCGATGATTCCCGGGATACCGAAACGCATTGCACCGAGAATCCTCAAGAGACACGTGTTGACCAACGATTGACCTCGGGCGCCGTGCACGAGTCTGCCGCCCCGCTCGACGGCCTAGTTTACACGCGTTGACCGGCACGCCAGATGCGAATCCTGGCCACTCGAGGCCTCGGACATTTCCGACGCGGCTTGCTATATGCTTGCGCCCAATGGCGAGTTCCCTCGACAACATCATGAGGCCGGGAGCGGCATGGCGTCGCTGATCGTCTGTCATGCCTGCGATCTCGTGCATCGCCGCGGTCCCATCGCCGACCCTGGCCGCGTGCGCTGCGCGCGGTGCCACGCCGAGCTCTATCGGACGAACTCCGCCGGTATCGATACCGCGATCGCCTTGGCCGTTACCGCCTCGGTGCTGTTGCTGCTCAGCAACGTCTACCCCCTGGTGGCCCTGCAGCTCAATGGCACCACCCGCGAGACCACGCTGCTGGGCGCCGCGCTCGGCTTGTACGCCCAAGGCTACGGCGCGATCGGCGCATTGGTGCTGCTCACCACCGTGCTGATCCCGTTGTTCCAGATCTCGACCCTGCTGTATGTTCTCCTGCCGTTGCGCATGTATCGGCGGGCACCGCGGCAGCGCGAGCTGTTTCATGCGTTGACCCGCTTGCGGCCTTGGGCCATGCCGGAGGTTTTCATGCTAGGAGCCCTGGTGGCGCTGGTCAAGCTGTCCGCCATGGCGCAGGTGGTGCCGGGTATCTCGCTGTTCTGTTACGGTGCGCTCATGCTCACCCTGGCCGCTCTGACCAGCGTCACGCCCACGGCGCAGTTCTGGCAGTGGGTCGAAGGCAGCCGCACATGACCACCTACGTCATGGGACGCGCGCTCGGTCTTCGGGTTTGCACGCATTGCCATGAAACGGTCCGCGCCGTGCGCGCCGCGCGAGTGCGCTGTCCCCGCTGCGGCGCACGTATCCACGACAGGACACCGCACAGCGTCGCCACCACGACGGCGCTGGTGCTGAGCGCCGCGGCGCTGTACGTGCCCGCAAACCTGCTGCCCGTCATGCACATGCACACCTTCTTCGGCGACGAGGACGACACCATCATGAGCGGCGTCCTCTCGCTGTTGCACGATGGTTCGTGGCCGCTCGCGCTGCTGGTCTTTCTCGCCAGCATCGTCGTGCCCATGCTGAAACTCCTCGCCATGGGATGGTTGCTGTTCTGCGTGGCCCGGAAAACACCCGGCCATCCCCTGCAGCGCAGCCGGCTGTTCCGGCTGGTCGAGTTCATCGGCCGCTGGTCGATGCTCGATGTCTATGCCATCGCCATTCTGGTGGCGCTGGTGCAGATTCGCTCGCTCGCGATCATTCATGCCGGTCTCGGCGCCCTGGCGTTCTGCACGGTGGTAGTGTTGACCATGCTTGCCGCACAGACATTCGACGAGCGTTTGCTCTGGGACAATCATTCCGATGGCTGAAACGCCCACGGCTGCGCCGGACGATCTGCCCGAGGCAGTGCCCGATCGCCCGCGCCGCGGGCGCCTGCCCTTGGTATGGATACTCCCGGCGTTGGTCATCGTCATCGGCGCGTTCGTGGTCGTGCAGCAGAAATTGGCGCAAGGCCCGCGCGTCGATATCAGCTTCGCCGATGCCGACGGCCTCGAAGCGAACAAGACCAAGATTCGCTACAAGGATGTGGAGATCGGCGACGTGACCGACATTCACGTCTCCAAGGATCGCAAGCAAGTCATCGTCACCGCGCGCATTCACCGCGACGCCAAGGACTATCTGGTCGCCGATACTCGGTTCTGGGTGGTGCGGCCGCGGGTCACCGGCGGCGGCGTGTCGGGCCTCGGAACCCTGGTGTCGGGTTCGTATATCAGCGTCGATGTGGGTCATTCGAGCACGGAACGGTTCGCCTTCGACGGCCTCGAAGTACCGCCCATCGTCACCTCGGATCTACCGGGACGCGAGTTCGTGCTGCACGCGGCCGACATCGGCTCGCTGGGCGTGGGATCCACCGTCTTCTACCGGCACATATCGGCCGGCCAGGTGGTGGCCTACGCACTCGACCCGGGCGGCGCCAGCGTCACCATCAAAGTCTTCGTCTATGCGCCCTACGACGGCTTCGTCACGCAATCCACCCGCTTCTGGCAGGCCAGCGGCATCGATATGGCCATCGATTCGGAAGGCGTGAAATTGCGCACCGAATCCTTGAGTTCCATCTTGGAAGGGGGCATCGCGTTCCAAGCGCCTCCCACGGCGGCCGCCGGCGCGCCCGTGCCGGCCGATACGTCGTTCACGCTGTACACCGACCGCGAACGGGCCGTGCGCCAAGCGGACACCGAGGTACGTACCTTCATCATGTATTTCGGCGGCTCCCTGCGCGGGCTGTCGGTGGGCGCGCCGGTGGATCTGCGCGGCATCACCATCGGCGAAGTCAAGAGCCTGTCCGTGGAATACGAGCGCAGCGAAGGCTCGCTGCGCTTCCCGGTCGAAGTGGATATTTTTCCGCAGCGTATTCGCGGCCGTACGCGGCACGCCGATCATGCGGCGGTCGTCGAGGAGAACTCGGAGACCGCCAGCCGCGCGCTGATCGACAGCTTGGTGGCCCATGGAATGCGTGCCGAGATCAAGACGGGCAATCTATTGACCGGTCAGAAATACGTGGCGATGGACTTTCATAACGAAGTCCATCCGGATCACGTGGGCTGGGATGCTCATCCGGCCGTATTCCCGACCACTTCGGGCGCGCTGGACGAAATCCAGGACTCCGTCGGCAGCATCGCGAAGAAGCTCGACAAGGTTCCCTTCGATAAGATCTCGGCGCGATTGATCTCCACCATGACCGCGTTGGAAGAGACGTTGAAGAACGCCGACCGCCTGATCCAGCAAGTCGACGGCACCATCGCGCCCGAGGTCAGCGCCACGTTGCAGGAAGCGCAGGGCGCAATGAAGAACGCGAAGAACGTATTGGCACAGGACGCGCCGTTGCAGACCGATCTGAGCGCCACCTTGCTGCAGCTGTCGCGAGCGGCCAAGTCGGTGAGCGCGTTGGTCGACTATCTCGAACGACACCCTGAGGCCCTCATTCGCGGCAAGCCCGGAGACACCCGTTGAAACCCTATCTCCGCACCGCCGGCGCGTGCGCCTGCCTGCTTCTGGCAGCATGCACCAGCGAACGCGATCGCTTCTATACGCTCGAGACGCTGCCGGAAGGAGCGCGCGCAGGTGCGTCGACGCCCACCGTGCACGCACTGCTCAGCGTCAGCGTGCCGGCGCTCGTCGACCGCTCGGAAATGGTCGTCAACACCTCCGACACCGGCATCATGGTGCTCGACCACGAGCGCTGGGCACTGCCGCTGTCGGATCAAGTCTCGCAGACCCTGGCTCGCGACATCGAGAAGCGCCGCGCCGACGTGCTGATCGGCGATCGAGGCTTCGACCAAGCCGGCTCACCGCCCGTGACCATGAAAATCGACATCGTGCGCATGGCGGCGCTGCAACATCGCCGCGTGAGCGTCGAGGCGCATTGGCGCATCGTCGATGAGAGCGTGGGGCTCGACCAGATCGGCAGCAACTCGTTCGAGGCGCCGCTCGACGGCGATGACTACGCCGCGGTAGCCAAGGCGTACAGTCAGGTGCTCAGCGAACTGGCGGACACCTTGGCCGGAACGTTGCGCCGCTGATCGATTGCTCCGCGGTCGGCTGGACATCCCAGCGCCATGGTGTCGATCGGCTCGAACACGGCCGAGCGGGGTCAATACGATTCACGGTGACTGCGTTCTTTGGTTGCCCTGAAGTGTCTTGGCACTGTTCACGTCCTGCAGGCCGAAAGCCCGCGCGATGGCGGCGCGCACCCGCAGACCCACATCCAGATTGAAGCTGTTGATCACCGCCAGCCGCACGCCGCATAGCGGTGCGGCCGGTGCGACGAGCGGCTGATCGTCGAACTGCCGCAGATGAATGCTGCTGATGCCTACGGTGGCCCGGCAGCTCGCCAGCAGGTCCGGATGAGGATAGGCGTAGGGCGAACCGTGCGGACCGAACAGCACCACGCTGTAGGCTTCCGCGCGGCCGGTATCCACCAAATCCCAAGTACGGCTCCGATACAGGCGGATCAGCGCATCCAGCCACTTGCGGCCATATAAATCCGGCCACTGATCGGCGAAGCGCAGGTGCGCACCGATGATCCGGCCGCCGATGCTTTCCAGATTGACCATGCCGGCGTAGGTAGGCAGGTTTGCGTCGATCCAGTCGGCGCAATACTTTTCGAGCCGCGGACGGACTCGTTCCTCGACCACCCAATAATCGAACTTGGCGCCGTCGGGGAGGCCCAGGGTGTGCCTGCACCAGCTCACCTTGCCATTGACCACCGCGAAGTCCGTGCTCACATGATCGCCGGTGAGCAACCGCATCCAGAAATCGCCCGGACGACAGTACTCGCGGTAATCGCGCACATTGTCGAGCACGTGGCTGCCGGTGCTGGTCCCCGAGCCCTCCAGATTCATCATCGGTTTGCAGAACACGGGGTAGCCCGCCGGCTCGACGTCGTGCTGCCCGCATTCGACGCCCTGGGACTGGGCGACCAGGAATTTGTTGTACACCCATCGATGATCGGGGTTGAAGCTGAACGCATCGAGGTCGTCGATCGGTATGTGCACGTCGCTGGGGTACGCGGTTTCCGCGGAATGGTGGTCGCGCCACGGATCGCAATGGAGCTCTAGAATTTGCATGCGCGACTTTAGGGACAGCGGTCGCCGGAATCCTTCCGGCGACCGCCTCGCTTTCGTGCAGGAATCCGCTGACGCCTCATCGGTAGGAGATCTCCGACATTCAAGGCCGTGGCTTGGACGATGGGCATCCATGCTGCAGTCCGCTACTGTCATCCCATGGCAACTCAGCATACTCCGCCGCCGTCCGACGCGTCACCCGACAGCGAGGATCGGATTCAAGATTTTCTCGCCAGGCATGGGGACGCGGGTTCCAGCCGCCCAAACGAGAAAGTTTCGACTCCGGGCTGCGCGGCCGCTCCCACGTCTATGCGGCGGACGGTCATGTGCTGCGCTGCGATTGGTCGCGGCAGGGTTCGCGCGAGGAATTGGCATTTTCCGAGGTAGCGCCGGATCCCGGCGACGAGCCGAGCCCCACGGCCTAGATTTGACGCGGAGGTGAGCGATGCGATTACCCACCACCAGTCTGAGCAGCGTGGCAATGCTGATGCTGATCGCCGGCTGCCACCCGGCAAAGACGCCGCACGCGTCGGCCGAGGACATCGATGCGGCCAAGCAAGAGGCACAGCACGAAGTCGCCGAGGCGCGGGCCGAGGCCGCCAAGGACGTCAAGAGCGCCGCGAAAACCATGGGCCCAGGTTCCAAAGGAGTGATCGACGCCAAGGTGACGGGATCCTACGACGTCGCCATGGCAAAGGCTGACGGCGATCACAAGATAGCCGCCGAAAAGTGCCTTTCGCTGCCAACCGATACGCAGCAGGCCTGCAAGGACCAGGCCGAGGCGGACTACGAAACGGCCAAAGCCACGGCCAAGACGACCCGGCTGGCTCGGCAGCCATAGGCCGGCAACGGGGGCGGAACGGCTTGGCCTCGCGGCCGCCGGCAAGACGCTCGTCCGGCCAGCGCTTATCATAGGGCATGAAGAGACGAGTCCCGCGGCACGCGTTTGCGTTGCCCCTGCTATTGCTATTGCACGCCTATCCTGCCCGGCCGGCCGATCCCGCCCCCCGGCCCGCGCTAGCCCCGCCGAGCGATGCCACCTTGCAGGCCGCGCTCGCCCCGGCGCCGGTCCACCAAGAGTTCATCGCAGCCATGCAACGCGTCCGGCAGCGGCTGCCGGAGACAGCGGATTCTCCGGCGCTTGAGGCGTATGTCATTCACGACTACCTCGTCGCGGCGCGTTTGCGCCGCAATGTAGCGGACAATCCCACCGCGGAACTCGATGACACGGTCGATGCATTCCTGCGCCTGCACGGCGCTCAACCGGTGACGCACGCCCTGCGCCGCGATTGGCTGGCGAGCCTCGCGGACCGTAAACGCTGGGACTGGTTCCTGCCTCGGTCGGTCGATTCGACCGACGCCTTGCTCATTTGCGATCGCTTGGCAGGCCGCCTCGCGACCGGCGATACGCAAGGGCTTGCGGCGGACGCGCTGGCACGATGGAGCTTGCCGCAGAAGCAGCCCGACCCCTGCATCCCGGTGTTCGCGTGGCTGCGCACGCAAGGCCTGCTGACCCCCGATTTGGCGGAGGCGCGCACGCGGGCGGCGTTGGCGGCCGACAATCCTCGGCTGGCTCGCGAATTCCTGATCGATGTTCCCGCGCCCCGCTCCGCCGCCTTGCTGCAATGGATCCAGTTGCTGGACGCGCCGAAGGCAGCCCTCGCCCTGCTGTCCCTCAACCCTGGGGCGCCGGTCGAAGGCGATGCCCTGGTGGCCGGGTTCAACCGGCTGAGCTTCACCGACACCAACGCCGCCTCGAGTTTGCTGCCGCAGCTCCTGCAGCGGGGCGATCTCACGCCGGCTGTGCGGACTCGGTTGCAGCGCTCAGCGGCGCTGGGCGCGGCGTACAGCCGCTCGCCCGGCGCCATTGCAGCCTTTGGCAAACTGCCCGAGGACGCGAGCGACGGACAAGTGCAGGAGTGGCGGGTTCGTTCGGCGCTGTGGGCGGGTGACTTCGCCAAGGCTGCGTCGTGGATCGGCCAGATGTCGCCCTCCCTTGCCGCCCAGCCGCGCTGGCGCTACTGGCGCGCACGCGCGGTGGCGGCAACCGCGGGGCCGGCCGCTGCCGCCCCGCTCTACGCCGAGATCGCCGGCTTGCGCGACTATTACGGATACCTCGCCGCCGATCGCCTCGATCGACCCTATGACTTGAATACTCGCCCGACGCCGGACGACGCCGACCTGCAGGCAACGCTCGCCGCCGAACCGGGCCTGGTCCGCGCGCACGCTCTGTTCGACTGCGACATGGCGGACGACGCGGGCGTGGAATGGGCGGTGGCGCTCAGCGGCGCGAAACCGGCGCTGAAAGTTCAGGCGGCGCATCTGGCATCGCGTTGGGGATGGTATGCGCAAACCATCGCGACGCTCGCGCAAGCCGGCGAATGGGATGACGTCGCGTTGCGCTATCCCCGGCCCTATGCCGCGATCGTGCAGGACGCCAGCAAGGACACCCAGGTTCCCGGCGACTGGATATTCGCCGTCATGCGCCAGGAAAGCTTGTTTCGCAAGGACGCCGTGTCGCGCGCCGACGCCCGCGGCCTGATGCAGATGCAGCCCGGAACGGCGACCGCCCTGGCCCGTCGCTGGAATCTGCCTGCACCGGGCCAGGGCAGTCTGTTCGATCCGCCGGTCGCGGTGCAGCTGGGTGCACTGTACGTGCGCGAACTGCTGGACAAGTACAAGGGACAACTCGATCAGAGTCTCGCGGCATACAATGCGGGGCCGGCGGCCGTGGCGCGCTGGATGCCCGGCAACGCCATCGATGCGGACATCTGGATCGAGAACATCCCCTACACCGAGACCCGTGGCTATGTTCAGCACATTCTGGAACACATAGTGGCCTTCGCCAAAATGCGCGATGCGGAGCCGCCGCGCCTGTCGGGATTGCTGCCGCAAGTCGAACCGCCGGCGGCGGCGCAGTGAATGCGGCCACGGCGGGCGCATCCGCCGGCCGGGTCACGCCCACCCTGACCCGCCTCGGCGCGATACTGGGCGGGTCGGCGGGAAATCTGGTCGAATGGTACGACTGGTACACCTACTCCGCCGCCGCGTTGTACTTCGCCCCCGTGTTCTTTCCCCATGGCGACCAAACTGCCCAGCTCTTGCAGACCGCGGCCGTATTCGCGGCCGGGTTCTTCGCGCGCCCGGTGGGCGCGTGGATCATGGGACGCTACGCCGACCGCGCCGGACGCAAAGCGGCGTTGACTCTTTCCGTGGCCATGATGTGCTTGGGCTCGCTGGTGATTGCCGTGACGCCGGGAGCGGCGCAGATCGGCGTCGCGGCGCCCGTCATCCTGCTGCTCGCCCGCATTTTCCAAGGCGTGTCGCTGGGTGGCGAATACGGCGCCAGTGCGACGTACATGAGCGAAATGGCCGGGCGCTCGCATCGCGGCTTCTGGTCGAGCTTCAACTACGTGACGCTGATCGGCGGCCAGCTGGTGGCGCTGGCGGTGCTCATCGTATTGCAGCACGCGTTGTCACGAGACCAGATGGCTTCGTGGGGATGGAGAATTCCATTCGTGATCGGCGCCGCTCTCGCCATCGTCGCATTCTGGCTGCGCCGGCGAATGCAGGAATCGCAATCGTTCATCAACGCCCAGGTGCCCCACGCCGAGCGCGGCAGCACGCGCCTGCTCATCAAGCGATATCCCCGCGAGACTTTGACGATCCTGGGATTGACCGCCGGCGGTTCGATGATCTTCTACGTCTACACCACCTACATGCAGAAATTCCTGACCAACACCGCGGGATTCTCCAAGGATCAGGCCACCGAACTGAGCGCGGCGACACTCGTCGCGTTCATGCTGGCGCAGCCGTTGTGCGGCTGGCTATCGGACAGGATCGGCCGCAAAGCCATGCTGCTGATCGCGTTCGGCGGCGGCGCGCTGGTGACGTGGCCGGTGATGACGCGGGTGGCGGCCACTCGTTCGATGGCCGTGGCGTTTCTCCTGATATTCGCCGCGGTGTTGTTCGAATCGGCCTATACGTCGATCAGTGCCGTGGTCAAGGCGGAGCTTTTCCCCACCACGGTGCGTTCGCTGGGAGTCGCGCTGCCGTACGCGCTCGCCAACGCGCTGTTCGGCGGCACCGCGGAATACGTGGCGCTCTGGTGCAAGTCGATCGGCGCGGAAAGCGGCTTCTACCTCTACGCCTCGGTACTGTCGGCCGGCAGCTTCGTGATTGCGCTCACCATGAAAGATACACGCCGGCACAGCCGCATTCTCGAGGACTAGTGCGTACAGCAAGGTACTCAGCAGCAATGCGCGGCTCGAGATCGTCGAGCGAGGCTACCGCGACGGCCAGCTCGATGAAGTCCTGGTGACCAAACTCGAGGATTGAAGCCCGACCGCTCGGCGATGTCGATTCCGCCGCAAATCCATGCATAACTTTGGCGGTTGGCAGCGTATTAACGGATTGTAACAATTCCACCATTCGGGGTTAACCGCGCCGGGCTCAGGGTGGCCGCCATGGAATGGCACCCGTATGCGCGTGGCTTGATTGCACTGACCTGTGCCACGTTGACGGCTTGCAGCGTGGGACCGGCCTATGAGCGCCCCGATATTGCCCCGCCCGAGACCTGGCATGAGACGCCGACCGAGAAGGCCGCCGCATCGGTCTGGCCGGACGCCGACTGGTGGCAAGGCTTCGGATCGACTCGCTTGGACGACCTCATCGCGCAGGCGCAAAGCAACAATGACGATTTGGCCGGCGCCATCGCCCGTGTGCAAGAGGCCGACGCACAGGTCAGGATCGCCGGCGCGCCGCTCTTCCCGTCGCTGGACTTCGGCGCGGACGCCACCCGGCAACGGGCCCAAGTCACCGGCGAGGGGCCGCAGGTTTACAACGTATTCAATCCCCAGCTGACCGCCAGCTACGAACTGGACTTCTGGGGCAAGAACCGCGCGCTGCGCGCCGCCGCCCGCGCCACCGCGGTCGCCAGCCGATACGACCAGCAGACCGTCGCACTCACCGTGGTGAGCAGCGTGGCCACGACTTACTTCCAGGCCTTGGAATTGCGGGATCGCATCGAGGTGGCGCAACAGAACCTCGAGAACGGCCAGAAAATCCTACGCGGCTTGCAACTCGAGCAGACCGTGGGTACGGCGACCGGCCTCGACGTGGCCCAGCAGGCGACTGCCGTGGCGTTGCTCGATGCCGCAATCCCGCCGCTGCTGCAGCAATTTCGCCAATCGGTGTATGCACTCGCGGTGCTCATCGGCAAAACGCCCGAGTCGGTGGGGGTTGCGACCGGCACGCTGACGGAGCTGTCGAGCCCCCCCATCGTGCAAGGCCTGCCATCGGAGTTGCTGGCGCGCAGGCCCGACGTGGCCGAGGCGGAACAGCAGCTCATCGCCGCCAACGCCGACATCGCGGTCGCGCGCGCGGCACTGTTTCCGAGCATCGAACTGACCGCTTCGGGCGGCTACGAAAGCAGCATGCTGACCTCGCTCATCAGCCCGGCGAATCGTTTCTATGCGGTGAGCGCCGGCCTCACGCAGCCGATCTTTCACGGCGGCGCGCTGCGCGGGCAAGTTGCCTACAGCAAGGCGCGCTATACGGAGCTGCTGAGCACATATCATAAGACCGTGTTGAGCGCCTTCGGCAATGTCGAGAGCGCGTTGGTCGCGACGCGGCAGACGGCGGAGCAGGAACTCCGGCAGCGCGACGCCGTGGCCAAGGCGCGCCGCGCCTACGAATTCGCGCAGGCGCAAATGTCGGCTGGAATCGTCAACATCCTGACCGTACTCAATACGGAAAACGCGCTGTTCAGCGCGCAAGATGTGCTGGTGCAGGTGGAATATTCGCACCTGCAGGCACTGGTCGATTTATTCACGGCCTTGGGCGGCGGCTGGCGCCAAGGTTAGGGCACCCATGAAAAACTTCTCCATGACTCGGTTCAGAATAATCGCCTTAGGCTCCGTCCTGGCGGCCGTCGCCATCGCGCTCTGGCTCGACGCCGGGCACAAGAGCGCCGCCGCGGCGACCGACAAGGCCCCCAAGGCCATCGCCGTGGATATCGTTCAAGCGACCCAAGCCGATGTGCCGATCTACCTGCAGGGCTTGGGGACGGTCCAGGCGTTCTATACCGTTACCGTGACGGCGCGCGTGGACGGCGAGCTGCAGAAGATCGGATTCACCGAGGGCCAGACGGTGCACAAGGGCGACCTGCTGGCGCAGATCGATCCGCGGCCGAACCAGGCCGCGTTCGAGCAGGCGGTTGCGACCAAGGCGAAGGACGCGGCGCAACTCGCGAACGCGAAGCGCGATTTCGAGCGCTATACGGTGCTGCAGCCGCAGGACCTCGCGAGCAAGCAGACCGTGGACACGCAGCGCGCCATGGTGGATCAATTGACGGCGCAATTGCAGGTCGATCAAGCGCAAATCGACAACGCCCGCACGCAGCTCGATTACACCCGGATCACCTCGCCCATCGACGGACGGACGGGCCTGCGGCTGGTCGATCCGGGCAATATCGTGCATGCCGCCGACACCACCGGCATCGTCGTGGTCACGCAGGTGCAGCCCATCGCGGTGATCTTCACCCTGCCCGAGGAAAACCTCGGTACGGTCGGCGCGGCCCTCGCCGCCGGACCGGTCAAAGTCACCACCGTGTCGCGCGATGCGGGCACGGAGCTCGATGAGGGCACGTTGAGCCTCATCGATAACCAGATCGAGCAGGCGACGGGCAGCGCCAAGTTCAAGGCCATCTTCAAGAATGCACGCAACACGCTCTGGCCGGGCCAGTACGTGAACGCGAAGGTGCTCGTGCGGACCGACAAGAGGGCCCTGGTGATTCCCTCGGCCGCCGTGCAGCTGGGCGCCAAGGGGCCGTTCACCTATGTGGTGAAGAGCGACTCGACCGTCGAGGTTCGGCCTCTGCAGCTCGGTCAGGACAGCGACGGCATGACCATCGTGACCGGCGGACTCGAGCCGGCCGAGCGCGTGGTGACCACCAATCAATATCGCCTGCAGGCGGGAGTGCACGTCCGGTCCGCGGCAACGGCGGCCAACGCATCGTGAGCATTTCGGCGCCGTTCGTCCGCCGGCCGATCGCGACTTCGCTGCTGATGGGGGGCATCTTTCTCATCGGCCTCGTGGTTTATCCGCTGCTGCCGGTGGCGCCGCTGCCCCAGGTCGATTTTCCGACCGTTCTGGTCACCGCCTCCCTGCCCGGCGCCAGCCCCGAGACCATGGCCTCGTCGGTCGCAACTCCCTTGGAGTATCAGTTCGCCGAGATCTCGGGTCTGACGCAGATGACATCGACCAACGTGCTCGGCTCGACGCAGATCACGCTGCAGTTCGACTTGAACCGCAACATCGATGCCGCCGCGCAAGACGTGCAGACCGGCATCGACGCCGCGGGCGGTCAGCTGCCGAAGAATCTGCCGACGCCGCCCACGTACCGCAAGGTCAATCCCGCCGACTCGCCCATATTGATTCTGGCCGTGCACTCGGACGTGTTGCCGGTGACCACCGTCGATGACTATGCGGAAAACATCCTCGCGCAGCAGATATCGCAGATTCCCGGCATCGCCCAGGTCTCCATCGGCGGGCAGCAGAAGCCCGCCGTGCGCGTGCAGATCGATCCCGTCAAGCTCGCCGCCTTGGGCCTGCAGATGGAGGACGTCGCGAACGTCATCGCCGCGGCGACGGTCGATGCGCCGAAGGGCTCGATCAACGGTCCGAAGCGCGCCCTGACCATCTATGACAACGATCAGCTGCTGAAGGCGGCGCCGTGGAACGACGTGGTGGTGGCCTATAAGAACGGCGCCGCCATCCGCATACGCGACATCGGCATCGCCGTCGACGGACCTGAAAACACTCTGCTGACGGCCTGGCAGAATGGACGCAACGGCATCCTGCTGCTGGTCAACAAGCAGCCCGGCGCCAACGTCATCGATGCGGAACAGCGCGTCGAAAATCTGCTGCCGCACGCCATGGCATCGGTTCCCTCGTCGATCAAGGTCGACATCATCGCGAACCGCACCACCACCATCAAGGCGGCGGTGCAGGATGTCGAATTCACGCTGGTTCTCACCATCGCGCTGGTGGTCATGGTGATCTTCTTGTTCCTGCGCAATGCCTGGGCAACCATCATCCCCGGCATCACCGTGCCGCTCGCCCTGCTCGGCACGGCGGCCATGATGTACGTCCTGAACTACAGCCTCGACAATCTGTCCCTGATGGCCCTCACCATCGCGGTGGGCTTCGTGGTCGACGATGCCATCGTCATGCTGGAGAACATTTACCGGCACATCGAGGCGGGAATGTCGCCGCTCGACGCCACGCTCAAGGGCGCCGGCGAGATCGGCTTCACCATCATGTCCATCAGCGTGTCGCTGGTCGCCGTATTCATCCCCTTGCTGCTGATGGGCGGCATCATCGGGCGCCTGTTCCGCGAATTCGCGGTCACCATGACCATGACCATCGCGGTATCGGCTTTCGTCGCGCTGACTCTCTCGCCCATGATGTGCGCCCTGTTCCTGCGCGACGAGAAGCACGCCAAACACGGCAAGGCCTACATGGCCGTGGAACGCGCCTTCGATCGCATCCTCGCCTGGTATACCCGCGGCCTCGATCTCGCGCTCGATCACCAACGCGTCACCCTGATGGTGTTCCTCGCCACGGTCGCGCTCACCGTCGTGCTGTATATCGTGATACCGAAGGGCTTCTTCCCGCAACAGGACACCGGCATCATTTCCGGCCTGTCCGATGCGCCCCAGGACATCTCGTTCGACGAAATGGTGAGACGCCAGCACGCCTTGCTGGATATCGTGGCCAAGGATCCCGACGTCGCCAGCTACGGCACGGGACTCGGCGGCAGCCGGCCCATCAACAACGGCTTCGTCGTGATCGGCTTGAAACCGCGCGACGAGCGAAGTGCCAGCGCCGATCAAATCATCACGCGGCTGCGGTCAAAACTGGCCGCGGTGCCGGGAGCGACGCTGTTCATGCAGGCCGCGCAAGATCTCAACGTGGGCGGCCGAACTTCCAGAACGCAGTACCAATACACCCTGCAGGACTCGGACATCAACGAGCTCAACGACTGGGCGCCGAAGTTGCTCGCCGAACTGCAGAAGCTCTCGATGCTGCGCGACGTGGCGTCGGATCAGCAGACCAGCAGCGGCATGCTGTCGCTCACCATCGATCGCGACCAAGCGGCGCGCTTCGGCATCCAGCCGCAGGCCATCGATCAGGCATTGTACGATGCGTTCGGCCAGCGCCAGGCGGCGCAGTTCTTCACGCAGGCCAACAGCTACCACGTGATACTCGAAATCACGCCGTCGCTGCAGACCGATCCGGCATCGCTCGACAAGCTGTACCTGAAATCGGCCCTCACGGGTCAGATGGTCCCGCTGTCGGCAATGACCAAGTACGATACCCAGCATGTGACCTATCTGTCGATCAATCACCAGGGCCAATTTCCCGCCGTGACGCTGTCGTTCAACCTGGCGCCCGGCGCGGCGCTGGGCGAGGCGGTCGATGCGATCAACCGCGTTTCCGCAGACATGCGCCTGCCCGCGACCATCACCGGAAGCTTCCAGGGCACCGCCCAGGCCTTTCAAAGTTCGCTGAAGAGCCAGCCCTATTTGATTCTCGCCGCGCTGGTGGCGGTCTACATCATTCTGGGCATGCTGTACGAGAGTTATGTCCATCCCCTGACCATTCTCTCGACACTGCCGTCGGCCGGCGTCGGCGCGCTGCTGGTGCTGCTGATATTCCATATCGAGCTATCGGTCATGGCGCTGATCGGCATCATTCTGCTGATCGGCATCGTGAAGAAGAACGGCATCATGCTGGTCGATTTCGCCATCCAGGCGGAACGCGAGCAGCATCTATCGCCGCACGATGCGATCCGTCAGGCGTGTCTGCTGCGTTTCCGGCCCATCATGATGACCACGATGGCCGCCTTGCTCGGCGCCCTGCCCCTGGCCTTAGGTCATGGCACGGGATCCGAACTGCGCCAGCCGTTGGGCTACACCATGGTCGGCGGATTGGTCGTGAGTCAGGCGCTGACCTTGTTCACCACGCCGGTGATCTACCTGTATCTCGATCAATTCAGCCTGTGGCTCAAACGCCGCCGCGGCAAGATGCCCGAGCAGGACCGCGCGGCCCACGCGCCGGCGCCCGCGGGAGAGGCGACGTGAAAATTCTGCTGGTCGAGGACAACGAACGGGTCAGCCAATTCGTCGTCAAGGGCCTGCAGGAAGCCGGACATACCACCGACCACGCCAACAACGGCCGGGACGGCATGTTCCTCGCCGCCAGCGAACCCTATGACGTCATCATCATGGACCGAATGCTGCCCGGCGACATCGATGGTCTGGCCATCATCGAGGTGCTGCGCAAGGCCGGCAAGCGCACGCCCATCATGATACTGAGCGCGCTGTCCGAGGTCGACGACCGCATCCGCGGCCTGCGCAGCGGCGGCGACGATTACCTCACCAAGCCTTTTGCCTTCGGCGAACTGTTGGCGCGCCTGGACGCTTTGCACCGGCGGGCGCACGGCGTGAACCATGAGATCCCGCTGGCCGTCGGCGACTTGCATATGGATCCGATGACGCGCAAGGTGAGCCGGGGCGCCCGGCAGATCGCGCTGCAGCCGCGCGAGTTCAAGCTGCTCGAATATCTGATGCGCCATGCCGACCAGGTGGTCACCCGAACGATGCTGCTGGAGAATGTCTGGGACTATCACTTCGATCCGCAAACCAATGTCGTCGACGTGCATATCAGCAAGCTGCGCCAGAAAATCGATGCGGACTCCGAACACCCGCTGCTGCGAACCGTGCGCAATGCGGGCTACATGGTCACGGCCGCCGGGTAAAGGAGCGTGGCCGTGCGGCGCGTGATTCGCTCCTCGGCGGTGTCGCTGGCGCTCGGCTACGTGCTGCTGGGTTTGGCCGCCCTCATTCTGTTCGCGGCGCCCCTGTGGTACGCCTGGCAGGGCACCATTCGCGAGGGCCGCGCCGAAATCCTCCAGGCCGACGCGCAGCGCCTCGCCGATATCTATCGCCGCGAGGGACCCAGCGGCATCAAGGCCTTCATCGACACGCGCGTGCGCATGCAGATCGCCGGCGATCGCATTCTGCTGTTGGCCGATCCTGACTTGCAGCCCTTGGCGGGGAATCTCGCGGCTTGGCCGGGCGCGGTGCCCGCCGCGGCCGGCGACTATCATCTCGAACTCGACATGGGCATCAACGGCGTGCAGTCCGCGCTGGTGCACGTCACCTCGGTCGGTCCCTACAAGCTGCTGATCGGCAGAGACAACCGCTTGTTCGCGCCCTTGGAGAAGCGCTTTTGGTTCGGTTTGGCGGGCGCCATCGGCGTGCTCTTCGGCGCAGGTCTGCTGATCGGCCTCATCACCCGGCGGGCATTGATGTCCCGGGTGTACAGCATCCGCCAGACCGTCTCAGCCATCATTCACGGAGATCTGAAGCATCGCTTGCCGACGCATTTGAGCGACGATGAGCTCAATACGCTGTCGCGCACCATCAACGGCATGCTCGATCAGATCGAGCTGCTGGTGCACGGCGTGAAGAACGTGTCGAACGCCATCGCGCACGACCTGCGTACGCCGCTCGCCGAACTGCGGTCGAGGCTCGAGGAACTGGCCCTGATCCGGCCGCCGGCCGAAGAGACCTTCCTGGAAATCGACGGCGCGGTCGCCGACGTCGACCGCGTGATTCGCATCTTCGACGCGCTGCTGCGCCTGGCGGAAATCGATGCGGGCATGCGCCGTTCCGGTTTCGTCGCGCTGGACGTGGCGGACCTTGCGGCCACCGCGGTCGAGTTCTATGCGCCCGCCGCCGAGTTGAAGAACATTGCGCTGCGCTTTCACTCCGACGGGCCGCTGCCGGTATCCGGCGACCCGGTGCTCCTGGCGCAGGCACTCAGCAACCTGATCGACAACGCGCTGAAATTTGCTCCCGACCACGGCGTCATCGATGTCGGGGTGCAACGTCGCGCCGACGGCGCCGTTGAAATCGCCGTGACCGACAACGGACCTGGGATCAGCGATGAGGAAAAGAGCAAGGTGGTGGAGCGGTTCTATCGGGGCGATGCCAGCCGCGGCACGCCCGGCGTCGGCCTCGGCTTGAGCCTCGCGCAAGCCGTCGCGAAACTGCACGGCAGTTCGCTCGAACTGTCCGATCGAAAACCCGGGCTGCGCGTGGCGCTAGCGCTGCCCTGAGCGCTGCGCCGGACGCAGCGTGGCCACGTTGCCGGCCAGGGCCGCCTCGAGCGGCGGCAGCCCAAACCGGTTCGTGGCATCCGTGATCTGCTGGATGATGGCGCGGGCGGTCTTCGGGTCGTCCACCAACCGGGCCTCCCGCCCGGAGTTCGGATTGTCGGTACTTCCCTACGGGGATACCTCCGCTTGGCCGGTACCGGGCCCCCGGCCCTACGCAGCTATGCTAGGCTTGGGCTCGTTATCCATTCACACCAGGAGCGGCATATGGCAAACCCCAACGAGGATCGTCTGCGCGGCAAAGCGTTGGATGGTTCGGAACAGAAGAACGCGGTCGACCACACCGAATTTGCAGAGGCGCGCGATCCCGACACCGAATTACATCTGGACGACGAAAAGGACACGCTCTACAACGACGGTTTGGATATCGAAGACGATTCCGAGACGCTCGCGGACACCAAGGGCAACACGAATCGAGGCTGATCGGCTTCGGCGGCCGGTGGGCGGGGTGTGACGTGCGTCCATACGCCGGTTCGACTGGCGGACAAGACGTGTAGGAGCGAGTAGAACGGCGCGGGCCTTTGCGCGATAGAGTCCACAGTTCCGCAACCCCGGGCGCCGCAAACGCTTTTCGCTCGGCAGACTAGCGCTCTCCGTCAATAACGAGCGCGCGCTTAACATGCCTGGTCTTGCCGATCGTCGGACCTTCCCCCGGAGATTGTGGTCGCGCTTGAACCGGCCTCTCTCGATTGGAATTTCCGGTCGGCTGGCGTTCTCGTTTGCGGCAGTGGCTGCGCTCGCCGCGGCAGCCAACCTCATTGCCGAACACGGGGTGGCCGTGATTCGCACGACGCATCTGGATCAAGGCATGGTTTCGCCCCCGGCGACCCACGTTCCGGTCCGCGCCCTCCTCCCACCCAAACTCGAAGGGCCGCCCGCGGCGGCGCCGGCACCCGGCCGTCAACCGCTGGCGATCAATTCCGAGCCTCTGGTGGCTGCGCTCGAGCGCTACCAACGGGCCGCGGAGGTGCGCGCGTCCATGGACTCGCCACCGGCCAGTGAAGAGGTCCAGGACGCCGCCAAGAATCTGGATGGCGCCGTCAAAACCACACGAGCGCAGATGGATTCGTGGAACCAGGGGTCCTCAACGCTGCTAGCCAGAGCCAAGGCCTACGAAGCCGCCGGCGGCGACCACATCCGTAGCGCCGACACGCGGCGCGCCGCCGTCGCCGAGTACACCGGCTATGCGGACGGTATGGACCGGCGTCTCACGAAATCGTTGGACGGGGCGCTCAAGATATTCGGCCGGGTGTTGGCGCGCCAATCGCTCATGCAATTGCACGCCGAACTCGACGAGATTCGCCGTCGGTTCGCACTCCTCAACGCGGCCGATGCCGACCGCGCCGCCGTGGCTGAAGCGATCGCCGCCAGCGAGGCTGCGTTTGCGTCGACCTTCAACGGCAACTCGGCCAGTTTCACGCGCTCGGAAGGCGAGCCATGGGTCAGCCAGATGCGCAACGACTTCTCCAAGCTGGTCGAACTGCGCCGGACGCTCGACAGCCTCGAAGGCCAGACGAACGACACGAGGACTAGGTTTGCCGCGGCCCGCGCTCGCTTGGCCGAAGCAATCCCAAAGTCGCGCGCCGCGCCGGCCGTCAAGCCACAGCCGGCTTCGCCAAAGGAAATCGATGCCGCGCCGGAAATCGCTCCGCTTCCGGCGCCGGCGGCCTCGCCCGTGATCGAGACCGTGACGACCACGACCACCGGCCCCGATGGCCACGAACGACGCACCGTCGCCTGGGTCACCGGCGCGGTTCTCGCCATCTTGCTGGCGATTTCGATCGGCACGGTGCGCAGCATCTTAGGTCCGGTCAGCCGCATGCTCAAAGCCACCGACAAGATTGCGAGCGGCGATGTCGACGTGCGCGTTCCGGCCGGCGGCATCAAGGAACTCGCCACCTTGAGCGTGAGCTTCAATCGCATGGCGGCGCAGCTCGCGGCGGCCCGCGACATGACGCGCGATTACCAACAGCGCCTCGAGGAGAAGGTGGAGCAGCGCACCCGCCAATTGCAGCACCTCGCGGAACACGACCCGCTCACGCATCNNCCGGCTCGGCGGCGACGAGTTCACCGTGGTTTATGAGGATGCCGCCTCCGACACGGTGGTGCACGATGCCGGTCGCCGGCTGGTCGGGATTTTCGACCGGCCGCTGCTGATCGACGGCCGCGAGGTGCTGGTACGAGCCAGCGTCGGCGCGAGTTTGTACCCAAACCACGGCAGTCAAGCCGAGGATCTGCTGAGCGCCGCCGATGCCGCTCTGTTTCAGGCCAAAGCGCTGGGCCGCAGCCAGTTGGCGATATTCACCCCGGAACTTCTGGCGACCGCGACACGCAAATTCACGATCGAACAGGGGCTGCGGCGCGCCGTCGAACAGAACGAGTTCGAACTCGTATTTCAACCCGAGATCAGCCTGGATTCCATGGAAATGGTGCTGGTGGAATCGCTGTTGCGATGGCGCCTTCCGGACGGCCGGCAAGCGCCGCCGGCCGAGTTTCTGCCGATTACCGAGGAATCCGGCCTCATCATCGAGGTCGGCAATTGGGTGCTGCGCAAGGCGATCGAGACGGCTTCGCAATGGCACCATGGCGAGTGGCCGGAGGCGCGCGTCGCGATCAATGTATCGCCGCGCCAGCTGCTCGATCCGGACTTCGTCGACAGGGTTCAGGATCTGCTGCGGGAATTCGATCTTCCGCCGCGCTGCATCGAATTGGAGTTGACCGAATCGGTGCTGCAGACGGGACCGATGACGCTCGACGCATTGCGGCGCCTGCGGGCCCATGACATCGCCATCGCCTTGGACGACTTCGGAACCGGATATTCCTCCCTGGCGTCCCTCGAGAACCTGCCGTTGACGCGCATCAAACTCGACCGCAGCCTGATTGCGAGCATCGACAGCAACACACGATCGGCGGCGATAACGACCGCGCTCATCGGCCTGTGCAAGGGTCTGGGCCTCGAGATCACCGCGGAGGGAATCGAGCGGCCCGAACAATTCGCGGCCCTGGCACAGCATCGCTCCATGCACCTCCAAGGCTATCTCATCTCCAAGCCCATCGCGGCGGATCTGGTGGTGCAGGTGAAACGCGTGATACCACACATCCTGCACGATCTGCTGCTGTCCATTCCGGCGCCGCGCGCCGAGGCCAAAGGCGAGGACTTTGCGCGCCTGCGCTCTATGGCATGATGGGCTCCGGCGAAGGCTTAGGAACACCGACCATGCGCAATTTCAAGGGTCCGCTCGCGAGCATCGCGCTCATTGCGGCAGGCATTCTCGCGGCTCTCGACAGCGCCGGCCAGACGCCGGAACAGCAGCAGCTATGGGACGCGCAGCGTGCCCAGGCGCTGGCCGCGGAGAAAGCCCGGGAAGAACGTGCGGGCCGCGAGCGCGCCGCGCGCAAAGCCGATCCCATGGCGTGGTTCCGCACGCTCAATCCCATGACGGCCGGCGGATGGGAGTTCCGCGCGCTGGCCGGCGACGGGGCGTGGGCGGCCTACAGCACCACTCATCAGATGAAACGTTCCGGAAAAACCGTGACCGTCTGGCTGCGGCAGGAATACGCCGAGCCGCAGATGAACAACGGTACCCCCTACCTGAGCGTGGTGGAAAAGGCGCAGTACGATTGCGTCAAGGAACAGGAGCGGCCGCTGCTGGTGATCTATTATTCGAGCAACAACATTCAGGGCAGCGAGCAGACCGAGGAAACCGACCCGAAGAGCGCCGCTTGGAATGCCATCGTCCCCGGCACGCGCGCCGAATCGAATTTTCTATGGGTCTGCAGCGCGGATAAATCCGCATCCCACAACTAGTCTCTCAGCACCGTGATGTCGACCGGTTCGAATAGACGAGCGGGGTGAAGACCTCGCTGGTCGATGCCATACCCCACAACCGGTCGCACTCACGTGTCGAGGTGCTGGGCCTCAGCCGCTCGACAACTGAATGCTCGCCACCAGCAACTGCCTACGATCGGCGCACGGGCCGACCAGAATCTCGACCTCGCCGGCTTCGAATGTCGGACTCAAATCGAGCCCCAGAAATCGCAGCTCCGCCGCCGGCAGCAGCAGCGTCACGGTTCCCGTTTCGCCGGGCTTCAGGCCGATCTTGCCGAATGCCTTGAGTTCCAGCACCGGACGCGCGACGCTCGCGAGCTTGTCGTGGGTGAACAAAAACACGGTGTCTTCGGCGGCACGTGCACCCGCGTTGGTGACATCGACTCGGATGGCCAGCGTGTCGGTGCGCGCAACGCCGCCCTGCGGCACCCGCAGATTCGAGTGCGTGAATTTACCGTACGTGAGCCCAAAGCCGAACGGGAACAGCGGTTCGTTCGGCACATCGAGATATTTGCTGGTGTAATGATCCTTCGGATCCGCCGGACGCCCGGTGGGGCGTTGACCGAAGAAAATCGGTATCTGCCCTTCGGCGCGGGCCCAGGTCACCGCCGTTCGGCCGCTGGGCGACACGTGACCCAACAGCACATCGCCGATGGCATTGCCCGCTTCGCTGCCCAAAAACCAGGCGGCGAGCACGGCATCGGCCTTCTCGACCAACCACGGAACCACCAGGGGCCGGCCTGAGAACAGCACCACGATGACCGGCTTGTGCAGGGCCTTGCAGCGCTCGAAAACTGCTTCGGCGAATTCGCGCTGCGCTCCGGGAAGCCCAAGATGCGCGCGGCTGGCCGCCTCGCCGCTCATGGTGGCGGCCTCACCCACGCACAACACGATGGCATCGGCGAGTCCGCACAGGTCGAGCGCCGCCGCCATGCCGCTCGTATCCTCGCCGTCGATGTCGACGCCCCGAGCATGGGAGACCCCGCTCTCGCCGAGCATTCCGCGCAGGCCCTCGAGCACGGTGACATGACCCTTGGGTCCGGCGGCGCCCCACCACGGCCCCCGCATGTCGGCCGACGCGTCCGCCAGCGGGCCAACCACGGCAAGCCGCAAACCCACGCTCGTCAGCGGCAGCACCGACTTGTCGTTCTTCAATAAAACGATGGCGCGGGCAGCCACCGTGCGAGCGAGTTCACGTCGGGCCGTGATCGCCTCGGGTGCTTCGGCAGAAGCGCCCCGCGCGAAGGGGTCCGCAAACAGACCCAGTCTTTCCTTGAGCGCCAATACGCGGCGCACGGCGCCGTCGATCTCGGCCACGCTCACCCAGCCGCGGGTCAGCGCCACCGGTAAACCGCGCCGGTAGGCGTCGGACATCATGTCGATATCCACGCCCGCCTTGAGCGCAAGCGTGGCGGCCTGTGCAAGATCGGCCGCGATGCCGTGGTGCATGAGTTCCGCGATGGCGTTGTAGTCGCTCACGATCACTCCCTCGAACCCATGCTGCTCCCGCAACCATCCTCGAAGCAGCGCAACGTTCGCGGTCATCGGCACGCCGGCGAGATCGGTGAACGCCGGCATCACCGCCGCGGCGCCGGCCGCAAGGGCGGCCGCGAACGGCGGCAAATGCACTTCGCGCAAGGTGCGCTCGGAGATGTCGACCGAGGCGTATTCGCGGCCGGCCGTTACCGGACCGTATGCGCAGAAGTGTTTGGCCACGGCGGCGAGTGCCTGGGGTGCGGCGAGATCATGACCCTGAAAGCCGTGGACCTTGGCCTCCGCGATGCGGGCGCCCAGCCACGGATCTTCGCCCGGGCCTTCCGCGCTGCGGCCCCAGCGAGGGTCGCGGGACACGTCGAGCATCGGGGCAAATGTCATGGCAAGACCGTCGGCCGCGGCCTCCTTGGCCGATTCGCGTGCCGTCAATGCCCAGAGCCTCGGATCGAACGAACACGCTTCGGCCAGCGGAATCGGAAACAAGGTGCGATGACCATGGATCACATCGAAGCCGATCAACAGGGGAATCCCCAGGCGCGATTCTTCCAACGCCAGGCGCTGCATTTCGCGCACGTGATCCGCACCCACCATGTTGAGCAGATTGCCGATGGTGCCGTCGCGGATGGATTGCGTCGAATCTCCCGCGATGACCGGCCCGGTGACGGCATAACTTGCGGCCGTCATCGTGAGTTGACCGAGCTTCTCGGCCAGGGACATCTTGCTCAACAGGGTCTCGATTCGGCTCACCGCGGACTTAGCCTCGCTTTTTCGCCAACCTGCCGGATAATGCCCGGATCGTCTTATCTCAAGAAGCTGTGGCATGATACAAGAACGGCCGCGAAGCGCAGCCAATCCCTCGGTGGACCCGCAAGAGACGCCCGAGTCGGGGCTGCTGGCCCAGCTGGGTATGATGATTCGCGCCTTGTGGGCGGCGCCGGTCCGCAACGTGCTCCTATGCCTGGCGGGCGCATTGTTTCTGGTCATCGTCGCGACCGCCTACGGGCAGATTCGCCTCAACAGCTGGAATCAGCCGTTTTACGATGCCCTGTCGCGCCGTAGCATCAGGCAATTCCTCCACCAATTGGGGATTTTCGGCATCATCGCCGGCGCGCTGCTGGCGCTCAACGTGGGTCAGAAGTGGCTCGGCGAGATGCTCAAACTGAAGCTACGTCAGGGCTTGGTTCACGACTTGATTGAGCACTGGCTGCAGCCGGGCCGCGCATTCCGACTGGCCAACGCCGGAGTCATCGGCGTCAATCCCGACCAGCGAATGCACGAGGACGCGCGCCACCTTACCGAATTGTCCGCCGATCTCGGCATCGGCCTGCTGCAGGCCTCGATTCTGCTGGTCACCTTCGTCGATGTGCTGTGGGCACTCTCGACCGATTTCGTTTTCCATGTCCGGGGTTCGAATTTCACCATTCCCGGCTACATGGTATGGGCGGCCGTTCTGTATTCCGGGTCCGCGTCGCTGCTGAGTTACTGGGTGGGGCGCAGCCTCGTCGATCGCAATGCCGAGCGTTATGCACGGGAGGCAGACCTGCGCTTCTCGCTGGTGCGCGTCAACGAGCACATCGATGCGATCACCCTGTCCTCCGGCGAGGCCGACGAAGCGCGGCGCATCGAGATCGATTTTGCCGCGGTGCTCGCGGCAATGCGCGGCCTCGTCGCGGGATTGACCAGCCTCACGTGGATCACCGCGGGATATGGTTGGTTTACCTTGGTCGCGCCCATCCTGGTGGCGGCCCCGCTCTATTTCGGCGGCAACATCTCGTTCGGCGGCCTGATGATGGCGGCGGGCGCCTTCATTCAAGTGCAATCCTCGTTGCGCTGGTTCGTCGACAACTTCAGTACCATCGCCGATTGGCGCGCCACGCTGTTGCGCGTCGCCAGTTTCCGGCGCGCCGTGCTCGACATCGACGTCCTGCACAGCGTGGAGAGCCGCATTGCCATGGTCGACGGCCCGGCGGCGCTGTTCCGGATCGACGACCTGGAAATCGCGTCGCCCGCCGGTTGCACCGCGCTCGAGGAGACCCATGTGGAAATACGCGCCGGCGAGCGTATTCTCATCGTGGGCGAATCCGGCACGGGCAAGACTCTGCTGTTCCGCGCGCTGGCGGGACTGTGGCCCTGGGGAGGCGGCACGATCACGCGTCCCAAGGGCGAGGAGATATTATATCTGCCGCGCGCGCCGTATCTGCCGCCGGGCACGCTGCGCGAAGTGCTCGCCTATCCCTCGACGGTCGACGGCTTCGACTTCGAAGCGTTCGAGCCGGCGCTGGCCCGGCTCGATCTGGCGCGCCTGGTTCCGCTCCTCGATTCGACCCAGCGCTGGGATCGCGACTTGAACGACGATGAGCAGCAATGCGTGGCATTCGCGCGCGCCCTGCTGCACAGGCCTTCCTGGATGCTCATCGACGAAGTGCTCGACGGCCTCGACGATGAGGTGCGTGAGCGGGTGATCGACGTGCTCAGCAAGGATCTCGGGCAAACGGGCATCATCCACATCGGCCGCGCGACCGCGCAAGACCACCTGTTCGGGCGAACCCTGCATCTGGTGAAGGATCCCGATACCCGCAAGCTCACTCTCGCCGCGTCGCGCGCGCCGGTCCGTGCGACATCTCCGGTACCGCAATGAACCCGTGCCGCGGCACTCCGCGACCGGGAGATCGCGCTCACGGCGTCGGCGTTGCCACGTCACGGTTGCGATTTGGGCTCGACTTCATAAATCAACCGGGGCGAATCGGCGCCGCGCTGCAGATGCTCGACGAGATAGAGGGTCACCAGGGTCGTGATGACGGACAAGAGTATGGTGGTCACCATGCCGAAAAAGCCGTCCTTGCGTTCTCGATACCATACGTCCATGCGCCCCATGCGGGTATGCAGACGCATGGCGCGATCCGCGCCGGCGAAAGTGACCGCCACGCCCACGGTTTCCTCGCCCGTTCTCCTCAGCTGGATGAGCCGCCGATAGTGCAGATAACGCAGCGGCAATTCGAACTTCGACAGCAGCAATTTCTTGCGCAGTTCGATGGGAACCACCGTGCTGTCGAAACTCTGAAAGTCGTCGTCCTTGAACCAATGGGTGCCGTCGGCATAGGAATGCGCGGCGAGCCAGAGAATCTGGTCGCTGTTGACCGTGAATTCATCATCGATGATTTCGCGGTAATAGTGCAGGCCGTGCAGGACGCGGTCTTCATCCTTCCTGCTCATGCGAATGCGCCGAGAAACGCCTCGACGGGCCGCAAGGATTGCGCCGCATCCCCCGCAAGTTCCCGCTGCGCGAAGGCGACCAGCGCCGTTTCGTGGTCCACCACCAACTTAGCCACGGGCTCGAGTTCGACCGGCAGGGTTGCCGCATCGGCCTGCATTTCCTCGAGAGCGGCCGCGGCCAGCCGGTGCAGCCACTGCATGACCTCCGGCCAAGACCTGCCGGCCGTGGCCTCGCACCGCTGCCGCGCACGCACCGCCGCGTTCTCGATGTCGGGGATGGGAATCCGCCGCTCCGCCATGACCGTCGCGAGCCGCGCCGCCACCGCCGCTTCGACGCGGGCGAGCGCGAGCCATTTGCGGGCCGCATCCGGCGGCGCGGTCGCGGCTTGCGCCGTGAAAAGTGCCTCGCCGCCCACTTCGCCGGCGTACCAGCCCGTCAAAATCGCGCCCTCGTTCCGCATCCACGACTCCCCGCTTTTCGGTACTCTACGGCGTCAATGTAACACCGGGTAGGATAATGTGCGGCCGCTATGTCTCCCCGGTGACGCGTCGCTCGAGCGCGGGTTCACTCTAGTGGCTCCTATACCCGCGCGGTGCGGTCATGGGGACGGTGCGCACCGTGCATTTTTTTTGACCGCATCGGGTACATCGCAACCGCCGTACCACGTCCTCGAGTCGTGCTTCCCACCCCGCGAACGCCGCCAAGGTATGCGGATGACAGCGGCGAATGTGTCCACAAGCGCAGCGCAGGTAGATGAGGTATTGGCCGTATTCGTCGCTCAGTTTGCCGATGTGCAGGTCGCGCATGACGCGACTGTACATATATCCAGTTATGCACTAAAGTGCCTATGATCCAGCAACCAGGGGACGGCCTGCCCACTCCCCGCCGCTACCTCGCGATTCTTGCGGTCGCGTTCGGCACCGCGCTCGCCGTGATCGACGGCTCCATCGTGACGGTGGCGCTGCCGACGCTGGCCCACGATCTGGGCGTCGGCTCCTCGGCGGCCGTGCTGGTCGTCACGGTGTACCAGTTGGTGTTGGTGATGGCGCTGCTGCCGTTCTCGGCGCTCGGCAGCCGGATCGGATTGCGTCGCCTGTACCAATATGGCCAGTGCATCTTCCTGGCCTCGACCATTCTATGCTTCTTCGCGAGAAGCTTGCCGTTCCTGTTGGTGCTGCGCGCCGTCCAGGCTCTTGGCGCCGCGGCGTCGCTCAGTGTCTCGAGCGCGCTGATTCGGGCGATCTATCCGGCGCGCCAATTGGGGCGGGGCCTCGCCATCAGCAACGTCGTGGTCTCGAGCGCTGGCGCCATCGCGCCGACATTGGGCGGACTGGTGCTGGCCGTTGCATCGTGGCCGTGGATATTCGCCGCAGCCTCGCCCTTGGCGTTGCTGTCGCTGCTCTTGGGTCGACAGGCGCTGCCTGAGCCCGCTCCGCACGCCGAACCCTACGACGTGCTGGGTGCCGTGCTGTGCGCGCTGACGTTCGGTCTCATCATCTCGGGCCTCGAGAGCGCGGTGCATGGCAACTCGCCCATCGTAGCGGCGGCCATCGTCGCCGCCGGCACGGCGATCGCCTTCCTGTTCGTGCGGCGTGAACTCGGCTCCAAGATGCCGATTCTGCCGGTCGACTTGCTCGCCAAACCGGTGCTCGCCTTGTCGACCATCGGCGGCCTCACCGCATTCATCGCATCCATGACATTCATTCTTTCCCTGCCGTTTCGCCTGCAGCAGCACTTCGGCTTCTCGCCGGGCGAGGTCGGCGCGGTCATCACCCCCTGGCCGCTGGGCATGATGGTCGTCGCCCCGCTGGCAGGTGTATTGTCCGATCGCTTTCCCGCCGGCATACTCGGCGGCATCGGTATGGCAATCGCCGCCGGCGCATTGCTGCTGCTCGCGTTCCTGCCGCCCCACGTATCGCAATTCGACATGATGTGGCGCATGGTCCTGTGTGGGAGCGGCTTCGGCCTGTTCCTCGCGCCGAATGCGCGGCTCATCGTGCACTCCGCGCCGCACGCGAGAGCGGCATCCGCCGGCGGCCTCATTTCGACCACGCGGCTCACCGGTCAGACGCTCGGCGCCACGCTGCTCGCGGCGCTGCTGTCCTTCGGTGTGGGCAACGATCGCGTTCCGGCGTTGGTCGCGGCCGGCCTCGCGCTGCTCGCAGGCCTCTGCAGCGTCGCGCGTCTGCACACTGTCTCCTCAAAACAATAAGCGGCGCGATTCGAGATATCAAGAAAAATAAACACGTCGCCGCACGACTGCATCATCCACGGTCGCGCTGCCGGGGGCCCCACAGCGCGAGACGGCGCGTTCGTTGCCTCATCACCACATGGACGCGCGTTCAATTAATTTGATGCAGCGACGAATCTAATATACAACGTATGGACGACGATCGAGAGTCACGTTCAACGTGACGAGCATCTTTCGATGCTGTGCACCCAGTCCATTTCCCAAGCGGAGGTTCGACCATGGGGATATCAGAGCTCACTGCAAAGTTTGATCCGTCGGATTTTCTGACCTCGTTGACCGACTTCAGCAAGCAGCATCGCGCGCAGCGCTGGGAAGGGTCCATCGGCGATTTCCTGACGCGAATACTGCCCGGCAATCCCACCGCCTACGTGCGAACCAGCCACGAATACATCTGGGACATGCTGCTCTGGTATGGCCGCGATGTGCCCGGCAGCGACGCCGAGAAGGCCAGAGAGCTCTTCAAGCGCGAATTGTTCGGCGTCGATGAACCGCTCGCACGGGTGGTCGACTACTTCAAAGCGGCGGCGGCGGGCTCCGATGTCGGTCGCCGGCTCCTGCTCCTGCTCGGGCCGCCCTCGGGCGGCAAATCGACGCTCGCCATACTCTTGAAGCGCGGCCTCGAGGAATACAGCCGCACCGACGAGGGCGCGCTGTACGCGATCAAAGGTTCGCCGCTGCGCGAATCGCCGTTGAACATGGTGCCGACGAGCCTGCGCGCTCAGTTCCGCGAGACCTATGGCGTCGAGATCGTCGGTGAATTGAGTCCGTGGGCGCGCGACTACCTGGACCGGGAATGCGACGGCGACTACCTGCGCGTGCCGGTGGAGCGGATTTTCCTCTCCGAAGCGGCACGTTGCGGCATCGGCACCTATGCGCCTCACGACCCGTCGACCGCGGACATCGCGGATCTCGTCGGCTCGGTGGACCTGTCCAAGGTCTCGCGCGTCGGGGACGAAGGCGATCCCCGGGCCTGGTCGTGGTCCGGCGCGGTCTACGCGGCGAGCCGCGGCGTCCTCGAGATGATCGAGATCTTGAAGGTCAAACGCGAATTTCTCTATCTGCTGCTGACGATGACCCAGGAGAAGAACGTCAAGGTGGCGCGGTTTCCGCTGATCTACCTGGACGAGACCATTCTCGCGCATACCAACCTGGCGGAGTTCAATCGGTTTCTGCAGGAGAAGGAGAACGAGGCGCTGCTCGACCGCATGGTCATCATCAAAGTGCCCTACGCGCTCTCCTACAAGGACGAGGCGCGCATCTACAAGAAACTCGTCTATGGCGCGCCGGCCTTCCGCAACACCCACCTGGATCCGCACGTGCTGCATCTCGCCGCGGTGTTCGCCATCCTCACGCGGCACGCCAAGCCCGAGCGCGAGGGACTGGATCTGCCCAAGAAGGTCAGGATGTTCGCCGGCGAAGCCGTCGAGGGCTTCTCCGAGACGGAAGTGGCGCGTCTCAAGGCGGAGGCGCCCGATGAGGGTTTGAGCGGCGTCAGCCCGCGGTTCGTCATCAACGCCCTGTCCACCGCCATCACCCGCGGCAACGCCCGCAGCCTCACCAGCATGGAACTGCTGCTCGCGCTCAAGGATGCCATCGAAAGCGACGCGCGGATGGACGCAAAACAAAAGAAGATATGGTTCGATCATCTCGTGACCGCGCGCAAGGAATTCTACAACCGTTGGGTCAAGGAGGACGTCCATCGCGCGCTGTTCGCCTCGTTCCAGGATGAAGCGCAGCAGCTGCTCGAAAAATACCTCGATGAGATCGAGGCGGCTCTCGATCAGCGCAAGGTCACCGATCCCATGACCGGCGAGAGCCGGGCGCCCGATGAGCGCTTTTTGCGCTCGGTCGAGGAGAAGATCAAGGTCTCGGAGTCCGGCAAGCAGTCTTTCCGCCAGGAAGTGATTCGAAAAGCCATGGTGGCCTTCAAGGCGGGAGAAAAATTTCGCCTGGCGAGCCACGCGCGGGTGCGCGAAGCCATCGAACAATACTTGTTCGAGGAGCGGCGCGACGTGCTGCGGCTGGTCACCTCCACCGCCCGGCCGGACGACGACGCCCGGCAGAAGATCTCCGTGGTGCAGGAACGCCTGGTCACCGAATATGGATATGACGAACATAGTGCACAGGAGGCGCTGAATTACATCACCACGCTGTTGTCACAGGAGTAATTGAAAGCCTATGAAATCGGACTCAACCCCGAACGAGCTTCCCGCCGTCAATGGTTGGTACGAGCTTTTTTCCCGAGGATCGAGGGATTGGCTGCGGCATAGCGAAAAGATACGCGAAGCCGTGCGCGGCCACCTGCCGCAAATCGTTGCCGGATCGGACATCATCAACGACGGCGCGCGCACGGTCAGGGTGCCGGTGCGGATGCTCGAGCATTATCGCTTCAGGCTTCGAACGCCCGATGAGTCGCAGGGCGTGGGCCAGGGCAAGGTCAAACCGGGAGATGTGCTCGGACAATCGGGTCCCGGCGGCGGACCCCGCCAAAAGGGCGAAGGCGGCAACGAACAAGGCGGCGCCGAACTCATGCTCGAATTCAAGGTGGACGACCTCATCGACTGGATGTGGGACGACTTGCAGCTGCCGAACCTGCAGCCGCGCGTGGGACCCTCGGAGGAGTGGGAGCTGCAGCGCGAGGGCTGGGATCGGCGCGGCCCGCGGTCCCGGCTCGATCGCCGGCGCTCGTTGAAGGAATCGTTCAAGCGGCAAAACCAGGAACCCGATTCGCCGACCTTCATCGATGAGGATTTGCGTTACCGCCAGCTGGCGCGCCGCCCGCTGCCGGCGATCAGGGCCGCGGTGTTTTTTCTTCTCGACGTCTCCGCCAGCATGACCGAAGGCGACCGGCAACTGGCAAAGACCTTCTTCTTCTGGGTGGCCGCCGGACTGCGGCGCGAATACCGCTCGCTCGACATCGTATTCGTCGCGCACACCACGGACGCGTGGGAATTCAACGAGGCGGACTTCTTCAAGGTGACCGGCAGCGGCGGCACCGTCGCGTCGACGGGTTTCGCCAAGGTGCGCGAGATCATGCACGCCCGATTCAATCCCTCGACCTGCAACGTGTATCTGTTCTATGCATCGGACGGCGACAACGCGACGAACGACCAGGGGACCGCCCGCGCAGAACTGGAGGCCATCGCCACGGCCGCCCGCTACAGCGGGTACATCGAGATCTCATCGGGGCTGCGCAGTTCTGCCAGCGAAACCACCCGCTTGTTCGAAGCTGTCGGTGCGCTGGGGGCACCCAGCGGCCGCTATGCCGTGCGCGGGCCGGACGATATCGCAGCCGCCGTCCGGCACTTCTTCACCCTCGAGGCGCAGGCGGCTTCGCCATGAAGGGCGACTGGCGCAGCCACGTACCGCAGCTCGAGGATCTGGCTCGCGGACTCGGCCTCGACTGGTCGCCCGTGATCTTCGAGGCGGTGCCCGACAGCTTCATGACGGAAATCGCCGTCTATGGTTTGCCGGTGCGCATGCCCCACTGGTCCTTCGGGGCCCGCTACATCTACCAGCTCCTGCAGCGCCACATGGGTTATTCGCGGCTGTTCGAGGTCGTATTTCCGGGCGATCCGAGCCGCGCGTACCTCGCCTCCAGCAACGGGCTGGCGGACAATGTGCTGGTGGCGGCTCATGTGCTGGGCCATGCCGATTTCTCGCGCAACAACTCGCTGTTCAAGCGCTGCCAGGCGCAAGGCAGCGGTCATGTCATCGAACAGGCGGCCACGCACGCACGGCAGATCGAGCAATACATCGAGTCCTACGGATTCCAGGCTGTCGAACAAGTGCTCGACGCCGCGCTGTCCCTCGAACAACACATCGATCTCGATCAGGGACTGCGGCGCAGCCCCTATCCGGAATACGTAACCGTGCCGCCGCCGGCGGCGGCGGACGCCTTTCGCGCCCGCTATGCCACACTGGATGCCGCGGTCGAACCCGCTCCCACGGCGCGAAAAATACGCGCCCCGCTGCCGCCGCACCCGGAACATGATCTTTTGTGGTTCATCGCCACCTATGCACCCGACATGGAGAGCTGGGAGCGCGACATTTTCCTGGCAGTGCGCGATGAATCGTTTTACTTCTATCCGGTGTTCGCGACGCAGATCATGAACGAGGGCTGGGCCTCCTATTGGCATGCACGGCTCCTGCGCGAAGCTCATTTCATTCCCCAGGACGTCTATCTCGATGCGGTCAAGTGCCACTCGGATGTGGTGCGACCCGTTGCCGCCGAGGAACAGATCGCGCTGACCACCAATCCCTACTACCTCGGATTCACTCTCTGGGAAGCCATCATAAAATCCGCGGGAATGGATGCGGCCCGGCAAATCATGCGCGAAGACGATGATTTCAGTTTCTTGCGCAATCACCTGACGGTGGAGATGGCGGCGGAGATGGATCTGTTTCGTTTTCAGCGCCGTGCCGGCGGCCCTGTCAAAGTGCTGGCCGCCGACATCGACGAACTGCGGGAGACCTTGTTGTCCGGCAAGTACAATTTCGGCGCGCCGCGCATATCGGTACTCGAGATTCGTCCCGACGGCTCCTTGGTGCTGCAGCATGACAGCCAGCTCGACGGCCGCGGTCTCGATCCCGACCGCAGCCGACGGGTTTTGGAGTACGTGAAGCGGGTGTGGCGACGCGGTGTGGTGCTGAAAACCGTCGATGCGGCGTTGCGGCCGCTGGAATTGGCCGCGGTGTGACCGCCCGATCACGCCGGCGCGTGGGTTCCAAAGTCAGCGCCGGGCGCGCTCGAGCGCCGGGATGAGCGAGGCGACGGTATCGATGACCACGTCCGCGCCGGCGGCCACCAGCGATTTCTCGGCGGCCGCCAGGCGCGCCTCCCGTTCCACCGCGGGCAGCGCCAGGAAGTCCTCTTGCGACAGGCCGATGGCGTTGCCTGACGCGGCGACCCCCACGGTGAAGCACCCGGCGGCCCGCCCTTCCGCGACGCCGGCCTCGGTATCGTCCACTTTCACCACTCGCGACAGCGGCCAAACGCCGAGCTCGGCGCAGGTTTTGTAGATCATGAGCGGCGTCGGCCGCCCCGCCGGCGTCTCTCCCGAACAGACCACCTGCTCCGGTGCATAGCCCTGCTCGGCCGCCTTGCTCAAAACGCTCTGCATCATGTCTCTCGTATAGCCGGTCGAGGAGGCCACCCGCACCCCCGCCGCTCGCAGGGCGTCGAAGGTCGCTCGGGCACCCTCGATGAGCTGTGCGGCGCGGGCCGCCTGCTCGCGCATGAGGGGCCCCAGATCCGTCATGAGAGCGGCGACATCCGCCTCGGTCGGCGCCGCACCCTGCGCCCCGCGCCACGCCGCGGCCACGTCGGGATCGTGCAGCAGCGCGCGGACGTGATCCGCTTTGGGCCTGCCCATGTCGCGGCGCACCTGCGCGTCGCTCAAGGCCACACCCCGCCGCCCAAAGGCCTCGCGCAGCGCGATCACTGGTGCGTGGCAGCCAAAATCCACCGTGGTGCCCGCCCAGTCGAAAATCACCAAGTCGAAATGATCATGGATGGCCATTACGTCTCGCTCCCGCCAAACAGGCGCTCCAGGGGACCCACGAATTCACGATAGTTTTTCCAGCGCCCCACCGATGAGGAATGAACCCGCTGACGCACCTGCCACTTGCTCGCGGTGATCACCACGCGCTCGGTCTCGTGAAAATTCAGGCACGCCGGATCCCACGGTAGTCCGACGAAATCCAGCATGCGCCGCGTCCAGTGTTCTTGGTCGTCGATCAAACCCTCGTAGGGAACGTCCATGAGCGCCGTCGGGGGCAGCACTTTACGCCAATGATCCATGAGCCGCATGTATTGGCCATAGTAGTGGGCCAAGTCGTCGAGATCGTTGGCATAGGGGCCAATATTGAAGAAATTCTGGAAATAAATGGACAGCGCGGTGTCCATGGGATGCCGCCGCATATGAATGAGCCGAGCCTTCGGAAATGCCGCATGGATCAGCCCCGCATAGAGAAAATTGGCCGGCATCTTGTCGACGACGCGCTGGGCGCCGTTCCCCAGCGCGGTCAGGCGGCCCAGATAGTTCCGGATCACCTCGGGAAGATGCGAGGTGCCCGCCGCGCTGAAAAGACCCGCCCGTTCGAGCCGAACGAATGCCCCATGCCAGAACGTCAGCTCGCCGGCACCGAAGACGGCGGGATGGGAGGCGAGGATTTGTTCGGCGAGCGAGGTGCCGGATCTTGGCATGCCGACGATGAGCAGCGGTAGTTCCGACGTGCTGCCATGAGCCTGACATTCGCGTATGAACCCGGGCTGGAAGAGCTCGATGATCCGCGTAATCAGAGAGGCGAAATTCGCCGGATCGTAGACGGCGCCGTAGCGTTTGGTCAGTTCGTTGGCTTGCCGGTAGTTATCGAAGGCATCATCGTACTGCCCGACGTCGTCGAGGTATTTTCCGAGGGCGTAGCGCAGGCCGATCTCCGCGGTCAGCGGCAGCCGCTTGCCGAGCAATGTCTTGACGCTCCGCAGCCACCCCGCATCCGCGAGGGTCATCTTGCGATGGGTGGCTATGCTGGCGTATCCCGAAAAGAATTCGGGATCGACGGTGGTGGCCTCGATGAAAAACTCCTCCGCCGCGGCAAATTGACCTCGGTCTGCAATGAGTTCGCCGAGAAAGACGAGCGCTTCGACATACTTCGGATCGATGGCGAGAGCGGCCCGGCAGCTTGCCTCGGCCTCGACCGGGCGCCGCTGTTGGCGCAGCGCCAATGCGAGACTCAAATGGGCCGGGGCGTAATCGGGCTGCAGATTCAGCGCGTGACGGTAGCACTCCACCGCCGCTTCCACACGACGCATCTCGAAGAGCACGGTGCCTAGATTCCAGTGGCTCTCGGCGCGCGACGGGTCGAGAGCGAGCGCCCGCTGAAACGCGGCGCTGGCGTCGTGGCGCCGTCCGACATCGCGCAACACATGACCTAAGTTGGTCAGCGCCAACCCATCGGCCGGGTCGAGGGTCAACGCCGTTTGAAAATTCTCGACCGCGGTCTCTGGCTGGCCGAGTGCGATATGAACCATCCCGAGGTAGCCGTGCCCGACCCTGAGCTTCTCGTCGAGAGCGATGCCGCGCTGCAGGCAGATTTTCGCCTCGGCGAACAAGCCGAGCAGGCGTTGGGCGTTGCCCAAATTGCAAAGAATCGAGGGATCATCGGGCCGCGCTTCGAGCGCCAGCCGGTAGCAGCGCGCGGCGTCCAGGTTCTGGCCCAATTGCAGGAATGCGTTGCCCAGGTTGTTTTGCGCTTCGACCAGTTTTGGATTCAGCAACAACGCCCTTTCGTAGAGTGGTACCGCTTCGCGGACACGCCCGAGCGCCCGCATCGCGTCGGCGGCTTCCGCAAAGCCGTCGGCGTCGTGCGGTTGGAGTTGCAGCGCTCGATGCAGGCTCACCAAGGCCTCCTCCCAACGACCGGACCCCTGCAATGCCGCAGCGAGATTACGGTGCGCTTCAGCATCGTCGGGCAGCAGTTCCGTGGTGCGGCGGAGCGCGGACAAGGCGTCCTTCCCCTGACGCACGAGAGCCACGCTCAGTATCTTCCACACCATTCCGTCATCGGGATGAGCGGTCAAGAATGTGCGCGCGTCGGCCTCGGCCGCGCTCGAGCGCCCTTGATTGATGAGGCCGACCATGGCGTCGATTGCCCGGGCGTTTGGCCGATCGGAGGGATTATTCACGATAACGAGTCAGGGCGTCGCCCAAGGCGACTTTCAGGGGTCCGAGCCACGGTTCGAAATTCTTCCATTGCTCCACACCGTCGCGATTGATGGGTCGGCGCACCTGTTCGGAGCTTGCGGTGCGCACGCTGCGCTGCGTCTTGTGGAATTCGACGCAAGATCGCTCGAACGGCAGACCGCAAAAATCCAAAATGCGGCGCACATGAGACTCGAGATCGTCGACGAGATCCTCGTGTTGGACGCGCAGCACCCATCCCGGCAGCACCCGATTCCAGTGGCGCATCAACTCGAGGTAGGTGCGGTAGTAGCGGGAGATATCGTCCACGCTGTAAGTGAATTCCTGCCCCTTCGCGAAGAGCTGCTTCAAATTGCTGAAACAACAGGCCAGCGGCTCCCGTCGTGCATCGATGATTTTCGCGCGCGGCAGCATCAATCGAATCAAGCCGAGGTGGCGAAAATTGTTCGGCATCTTATCGATGAAATACGGCCTGCCGGTGCGATAGACCCGCGTGTCGGCGAGGTATTTCTCGCCGAGCGCCCGCAGTTCGCTAAGGCACATCTCGGTCAGAATGTGCGGATAGCGCGGGTTGCTGGGATCGGGGTCGCGCCCGCGCAAATTGTTGGCCATCTGCTGCACGTTCGGCAACTCCTGGGTCCCCTCCACTTGGGAGTGGGAGGCGAGGATTTGTTCCAACAAGGTCGAACCCGACCTCGGCAACCCGATGATGAATATGGGATCCGGGTCCGGCGCACCGGCGCCTTGCAGCCGAATGAACAACTCCGGCGTGCAGATCTCGATCTGCTGGCGGGTGTTGCGTTCGATGAGTTCGGGACGGTAGCTGCTCTGCGCCCGTTTCAGCGCATTGCCCTCCCCGTAGAACCGAAACGATTCGGCAAATTCGCCGCGATCCTCGAGTGCTTTGGCCAGCGCGAAGCACAGGTGATAGCGCTCGACCTGCGGCAGCGACTCATCGGCGTGGAAGGCTTTCATTGCCGCAAGCTCAGTGTCCGTGAAACGGTAAGTTTTGAGATTGGCGAGGCTCCAATAGGCGTCGCCGAATCCAAGCCGGCTGCGTGCGGCCTGACGATACGAAGCGACGGCCTCATCGTGTCGTCCGAGCGTCTTCAATGCATGGGCAATCGACAAGTGAGCATCCGCATCGGCGGGAGTAACCTCGAGCAATCCGCGGTACAGACTGATGGCGCGCTCATGCTCGCCGAGACCCACGGCAACGGTTGCCTCGAGGTTCTTGAAATAGGGCCGGTGTCCGGGGTCCTCAGCGATCAATCGTTCGAGCTGGGCGCGGGCGTGGCCGTACTTGTGCAATTCGATGAGCACTTCGGCGTATTCGGCGCGCGCCGCATGATAATCGGGGGCGAGATCGAGGACCGCCGCCAGGAGAATCTCCGGATCGTCGAACACCTTGCGCGCGATGCCGATACGGGCCAGGAGCCGCATGGCCTCGATGTCGTCACCTTTGCTCAATAGGAACGCGCGGATGATGCGCTCGGCCTGATCGAGGTCGCCGTCGGCGAACAATCCCGTCGCAGTGACCACCTCGGATGGCAATTTGCGTAAGGTCGCTACCTGCCCGGCGGCCGCATTTCGGCCTTCCAAGTTCCCCGTCATGCGGTAGAGACCTTCGAGCATGGACCAACTGTTGGGCAGGGCGTGATTCAGGCCCACCGCCAACGAAAATGCGCCGATCGCGGCGTCCGCCTGGCGCATGAAGACGAAGCAATGGCCGCGTTCCTCGTGCAAGCGACTGAAGCGCGAGTGACCCTTTTCGAGGGTTGCCAGGGTGTCCAACGCGTCCGGGATCCGGCCCAAGAACCGCTGCGCGATGGCCCGGAGCAGCAGCGCATCGCGTTGATCCGGTGCCCTGGCCAATAGCGCCTCCCCCGCCGCCAGTGCATCGGCGAACTGGTCGCCACGCATCAATGCACGCATCGCGGCGAGCTCGGCGTCGATCGACAGTGCGGCGGAGCCGGGAGAGTCCATAGTGACCTGCATAAAAAAAAGGGTGGACCGCCCAAGGTCCACCCCAATTTTACCGCAACCGGCATGCGCCGGCCTAAATGACGATCAGGCGCCGCCTAGAACTTATAACCGATCTGCACGGTGATCACCCGGGGACGCAACGGCACTTCGGTTTTGATGAACTGGTTCGAAGCCGTGTTCGTGCTCGCGTCCGAGTTGGTGATGTTGTTGCCCGTGATCTGCGCCGTCCAGCTGTCCTTCGACACGCCGATGGCCGCATCGTAGGTCGTATACCCCGGCATGGTGTACTTACACAAGGTCGTGTTCGGGATTCCATTGACGAGACACCCGCCCGCGCTGGTCTCCAGATTGCCGTCCGGGAAGCTCGCCGGCTCGTTGCGCTGACTGCCGATGTGATTCGCACCGATGGTCACGAACGACTTGTAATCGAAGATACTGTAGTCGTATCGGGCCCGCAGGTTGAATTCCATCGCCGGGGAGAACGCCGGAGAGGTGTCCAACACGCCATAGGGATTCGTGTACGCCTGGCCATCGATGACGGTGATGCAATCACCCGCCGGTGTCGGGTTGTTCGCGAGCTTTTTCGATCCCGTTGTGCCCGAGCTGGCAAGGCACGGCGCCTTGATTTGATTGGTGCTGTTCCATGAGCTCGAACCCTGAATGGTCAGTCCCTCGAAGACCTTGGCGACCAACTGCAGTTCGACGCCCTTCACCTCGTAAGTCGGCCCGTTCACGTCGAACGTGGTGTTGCCCAGATGGGAGGGGTCGAACAGCGGCAGCTGCACGTTCGACCAGTCCATCTTGTACAGGGACACATTGGCCTGCAAGCGATGCTCGAAGAATTCGCTCTTGATGCCGACTTCGTTGTTGAGCAGGTTGTCGGACGAGTAGCCGACGGGCTTCAAGTACTGGTCGCTGTTCTTGATGGTCGAGGAGTAGGGCGCAACGGCCTTGTACGTAATCGTGCTGCCGTCGATGCTGGTCCCGGTGCGATTGAACCCACCCGGACGGAACCCCTGAGAATACGTGTAGTACGCCATCAAGTCGGGCATGATGTGCCAGGTCAGATTGAAGCGCTGCTTGTTGCCGTTCTCGCTTTTGTGCAGGTTCATGCCGAAGCCGTAGGCAGCGGCACCCTTGGCGCCATACGGGGTGCCGTTGGCGACGTTCAGAATGCTCGAAGTCGCACTGAAGTACTCGGAGCCCTCTTCGTACTCGTCGTAGTGGAAGTGGCGGATGCCGTAGGTGGCGGTCAAAACCTTGGGAAGAATGTCGAAATCGAACGAACCGAAGAACGCGAGCTGCTTGTACCCGCGTTGCACATCCTCGCCGAAGGCGGTGTTGGTCCCTTCTCGTAACGACGGGTCGGTGGCGTAATAACCTGGAACCGGCCCCACCGCCTCGGTGCAATCCGGTCCGCCGGCCAGCGAAATCGCCAGATTCGCGGGCGTACACTGCGCGATCGGCATGTAGTTGAAGTTCATGTCGTCCTTGATGTTGAACTTCTCCCAGTAGGCGCCGAGCAATCCGCGAATGCGGTTGTCATCGGAGCTCTGAACGCGGATTTCATGACTTTGGTGGGTGTTCTCGACCTGGTCACGCCAGGATCCGACCGGTGCATAGCACGTGGTCGCCTTCTTGGACTGGAAGTAAGCGTAGCCTGCGCCCGCTCCGGAACAAGCGTAGTAGGAACCGTGTTTCGAGGTCATGTAGTTCGAATAGTCGGCCTGCTGATCGATGTGACGGACCATGTAGCTGCCGGTGTACACCATGCGCAGGTCGCCAAACGAGCCTATGTCGCCGGTCTTCCCGTTGAGGGTCCACGCCGTGCTCTCGTAATGGTCCTTGTCGAACTGGGGTTCGAACGCTGATATCTCGTTCTTGCCCAGGGCTTGGCCGTCCGGAGCGACGGATTCGGTGGTGAAGTAGCCGTTCGCCTGGAAGTTCTGGTAGTTCTGCTGAATCAGCACGTTCCAGTCATCGTTGATCTGGTACAGCGCCGAGAGGCGTCCGCCGCCGTAATCCACCGTGTTGAGATTGTTGCCGGTGACTCCGGCATTCGTCGCGATCGGATTACCCGGCGGGTAGGGCGCAGCCGGAACCTGGGTCGAGGGCACCTGAATGGTCCCCGGAACGTTGGAAATATAGCCGCCGCGATGATCGCTGAAAATGACCGCGCGCAGCGCGATTTTGTCGCCAATCGGTATGTTCAGCGTGGCATTCAAGTTGTTGTTCGGGTCGCCGCCGGCCGTCACGCCGTATCCGGCATTGACGTCCCCTTCGGTGACGCCCAGTTTCGGCTTGTTGGTGATGTAGCGAATGGCGCCGGCTTGGGAGCCGCCGCCGAACAAGGTGCCCTGCGGGCCTTCGAGGACTTCGACGCGCTCCATGTCGACCATGTAGACGTCGTTGTTGCGGGCCGGAAACTGCATGGACTGGTCATCGAGATACAGCGCCACGTTCGGGAAAGGCGCCGTGGTGGACTGCGACTGGTTGCCCGAGCCGCCGGAACTCAATCCGCGCATGAAAATGTTGCCGGTGCCGGGACCGTTGCCGCTGAACGTCACGTTGGGGGTGTATTTGAGCAAATCATCGAACGTCGTGACGTTGAGTTGCTTCAAGGACTCGCCCGTCATGGCCTGGATCGTGATGGGCACGTCCTGGATCGACTCCGTACGGCGCTGTGCCGTGACGGTGATTTCCTGGATACCCTCGGAATCGCTGGCGTCCGTCGCGGTCGCCGCGTACGAAAAAGCCACCGGCAGGCCGCTCAGTATCGCGGCTATCGCATAGGATAACTTCGGATTTGAATTCATATGTCCCATCCCTTCCCTTATATTTTTGATGTATCGCGCCAACGCCCCCCGACATTGCTTGCATTTTTTTCAAAGCACGACAATTCTTAACAGTTTTCGCGGGCCGCCACAACAGAAACAAGACTTTTGTTGCTTCAGTGCATCAGCCGATCGGCCCACAGCCCGTCCCGAGGCACCAGATCCCCCTTATTGTCAAAAAAATGCAACATTCGGGTGATAGGCAGCAAAAAGGCGGGCACCGTTGCCCGCCTTCCGTTCTACGGCTGCCGACCGATATCGGTCGCGCGGCCTTAGGCTACGATTAGAACTTGTAGCCGAACTTCACGCCCAATACCCGCGGCCGCAGCGGCACTTCCGATTTGATGAATTGCGCCGACGAGGTGAACACGCTGGCGTTCGAGTTGGACAGGTTCTGCCCGAACAACTGGGCGGTCCAATTGTCCTTCGACACCCCGAGCGCCGCGTCGTACGTCGTATACGACGGCATTTCGTAGCGCAGCAGCGTGGTCGTCGGAATGGCCACGTTGTCGCCGCTGGTGGCCGTATCCACCTGGTTGTACGAATGCCCGACGAAATTGCCGCCGAACGACAGGAAAGTCTTGTAGTCGTTGAACGTCATGTCGTACCGGCCGCGCAGATTGGCCTGCAGCGCCGGCGAGTTCGCCGGTTCGCCGCCCTCCGCGCCGAACGGGTTGGGGAACGGCTGTCCGTTCACCTCCGTGATGCACTGGCCGTTGGTCGGGCTGCCCGGAATGTTGCCCACGAGACATGGCGAGTTGGTCTGCTTCGAGTGATTGTAAGAACTCGATCCCTGCACCGTCAGGCCGTCGGTGACTCGCCCGATGAACTGCAGTTCGACACCGTGGATGGAATAGTTCGGGCCATTGGTGCCGAACGTGGTATTGCCGAGCGCCACCGGATTGAAGAACAGCACCTGCGTGTTGGTCCAGTCCATGTGGTACGCGGACACGTTGACCTGCAGGCGGTGATCGAAGAATTCGCTCTTCAAGCCGATCTCCTGGTTGGTCAGCGAGTCCGGCGCATACCCCGACGGCTTGGTGAACTGCGGATTGCCCGCCGCGTCCTTGGCGACGTTGCTGACGGTGCGGTTGAATGCGCCCGGCCGGAAGCCCTGCGAGTAGGTGTAGTACACCATGGTGTCCGGCGTCACGTGCCAAGTCAGGTTGCCGCGGCTCTTGAAGCCGTTGTAGGTCTTGCGCAGATTCGCCTGATCGATATTGTGCTGGCCGCCGACGCAGCCGCCGTTCGGCACGTCGACGCAGCCTTCACCGGTGCCGTACTGCGACCCGGTCTCGAACTCGCTGTACGTGTAGTACCGGGTACCGCCGGTGATGGTCAACACCTTCGGAATAAGGTCATAGTCCACCGACGCGAAGAACGCCGTCTGTTTGTAGCCGCGCTGCGCATCCTCGCCGAACGCGGTGGTGTCGCCGCGCACGCCGGGGTCGCTCGCAGTCGAACCGGGCGCCGTCGCCACGTTCGCCACGCAGGTGGGACCGCCGGCCAGCGCCGCCGTCAGATTCTCCGGCGTGCACGAGGGGATGGTCTTGTAGTTGAAGTTCATCACGTCGCGAATTTCGAAATTTTCCCAGTACGCGCCCACCAGTCCGCGAATGAATAAATCGTCCGGCGTACTCACCCGCAGCTCGTGGCTCTGATGGGTGTTGCGCACCGTGTCGTGCCACGACGTGACCGGCGAATAGCAGGTGGCCGGCCCCTTGCCCGCATTCAATGTGTCGCTGCCCGCCGGGCCCCCGGTGCACGAGTAGTAGAAGCCGCCCGCGCTGCGCGAGTAGTTGGTGTAATCGTCCTGCTGCTCGATGTGTCTATCCAGATAGGATCCGCTGTAGACGGCCTTCAGCGGTCCGATCTTGCCGTTGACCGTCAAGGCGGTATTTTCGTAGTGGTCCTTGTCGTACGCCGGAGAGAAGGCCGTAATCTGGTCCCTGCCCAAGGTCTGGCCGTCCGAGCCGGTGGGATACTGCGAGAAGTCGCCTTCCGAGTGCATGTCCTGGTAGCTTTGCGATATCAGGGCGTTCCAATCCTCGTTGATCTTGTACAGCGCGGACAGCCGGAACCCGGAATAGGTGACCGGGTTGAAGTTGTCCTGCGCGAGATTGAAGTTGTTGCCCACCGGGCTGCCCGGGGGAACGCCGAGGGAGCCGGCCCCAAGATCGGTGTTCTTACGGGTGAAGGTGCTCGGCACATTGTCGATATAGCCGCCGCGCTGATCGTCGTACACCACCGCGCGCACCGCCAGAGTGTCCGCGATCAGGGGCAGGTTCAACGTCGCATTGACGCTGCTGTTGTTGTCGCCGCCGGCCGTGGTGCCGTAGCTCGCTTCCACATTGCCTTCGGTCACGTCGAGCTTGGGTTTGTTGGTGATGTAACGCACGGCGCCGGCCTCGGCGCCGCCGCCGAACAGCGTGCCCTGCGGGCCCTCCAGCACCTCGAGACGCTCCATATCGACCATGTAGATGTCGAGGTTGCGCGCGGGAAACTGCATGGACTCATCGTCCAAGTACACCGCCACGTTCGGGAACGGCGCGATGGTGGCGCTCGACTGGCCGCCGGCGAAGCCGGTGCTCAGGCCGCGCATGTAGATATTGCCCTGGCCGGGACCGTTCGTCGGGAAGGTCACGTTCGGCAGATACTTGACCACGTCGTCGAAGGTCGAGAGGCTCAGATCCTTCAACTGGCTCCCGGTGATCGCCTGAATCGTGATCGGCACGTTCTGGATCGACTCGTCGCGCCGCTGCGCGGTCACGGTGATCTCTTGAATGCTGTCGGAATCGCTAGCGTCGAGCGCGTCGGCCGCGTACGACAATCCCATCGGTGCGCCGCTCAATATGGCTGCGATCGCATACGACAGTTTCGAATTTGAATTCATGGTCGCTCTGTTTCCTTTGAAAATCGTTCAATGAGACATGCCCGATGCGTCAGTTGTTGCCTGGGCGCATCAAAAAGGGCTCGGCCCCGGCGCGACAGTTGCAATAAACATACAAATGACGCGGCGCGGAAATCGAGCCGGGATTCAAACACTTCTGCGTGACAGAACCGTGACGCTCGGGACGCGCGCGTTCCGGCCATCGGACAGCCTCCTGGTCTGATATTGTTTCGCCCCCCAAACCATCCCGACGCTAGAACCCATGATCAAAATCACCGAACCCGCGCGCTCCATCGACGTAGTCCTGGAAACCGACGTACTGGTGGTCGGCAGCGGTCCTGGCGGTCTCGCGGCAGCGCTCGCCGCGGCCCGTGCCGGCGCTCGAACCTCGCTCATCGACCGCAATGGCTGCTTCGGCGGCAACATCACCCAGGTAGGGGTCGAAGGCTTCGCCTGGTACCGTCACGAACTCACTGTCGACTGCGAAGGCATCGGCATCGAATTCGAGCAGCGTGCGAAAGCCATGGGTGCCGCCAGTCCGGAACCGCAATCCTTGAGCAGCGCCCTCGACGCCGAGATGTTCAAGTGGGTGGCCGATGTGTTCGTGGAAGAGGCCGGCATCACGCCGCTGCTGCATCGCCTGTGCGTGGCGCCGATCATGGAGAACGGCGTCATTCGCGGCGTCATCACCGAAAGCAAAGCCGGCCGCGAGGCCATCCTCGCCAAGCGCGTCATCGATGCGACGGGGGATGCCGACATCGCCACCCGCGCCGGCGCGCCCGTGCACAAGTCGCCCAAGCAGGACATGATGGCCGTGTCCGTCATGTTCTCCATGAACGGCGTCAACAAGCAGCGATTCATCGAGGCGGTGAAAGCCGATCCGCAGACCTATGCCGACTGGTCGGGCAACGGCGAATGGGACTATGAGACCACGGGGAAGGAGGACCAGCTGTTCTCGCCGTTCCTGCGCAAGCCGTTCCAGCAGGCGCTCGCCGCCGGCATCATTCCGGCGAGTCTCAAGACCATCGCCGGCACCTGGGGCACCGTCACGGACCAAGGCGATCTGACCTACCTGAACCTGGTGCACGTACCGGAAATCGACGGCACCGATCCGACCGACTTGACCATCGGCGAGATGCGCGGCCGGCGCGAGGCCATCCATGCGCTCGAGGCGCTGCGCGGCTTCATGCCGGGTTGCGAGGATGCGAAGCTGCGCAACTTCGGCATGACGCTCGGTATCCGCGATACGCGCAAGATCGATGCGCTCTACAATCTCACGGGTACCGATGTGCGCGGACAGGCTCGCTTCGACGACGCCATCGGCATCTTCCCCGAATTCATCGACGGCTACGGCATCCTGATCCTGCCGACCACGGGCCGCTATTGGCACGTCCCCTACCGGGCCCTGGTGCCCAAGGGCGTGGGCAACCTGCTGGTCGCGGGACGCTGCATTGGCGGCGATAAGATCTCGCACGCCTCCGCCCGCAACATGATGTGCTGTGCCGTGAGCGGCCAGGGCGCCGGCGTCGCGGCGGCCATCTCGCTGCAGCGGGACGAACCGCTCGATCGCCTGAACATCGCTGCCGTGCAGAAGGAGCTCGCTCGCCAGGGTGCCCGCGTTCAGTGAGTCAAATCGCGGCGGGATCCGCGGCGATTCGCGGCGGCGGCGCCTCGCCGCTGCGCTGGTGGGTGCTGGTGCTGGCCGCGATCGCCGTGTCGAGCAGCTACTACGAATCCGACGTGATCGGCCCCATCGCCGATCTGCTGCATCGGCAGCGCGGCTTCGGTCAGTCGCAGCTGGGCATGCTGAACGGCGTCATCAGCATTCCCAACGTGGCGCTCGCGCTGCTGAACGGCATTCTGATCGATCGTTTCGGTCCCGCGCGCGTCGCGCTCTGGTCGGCGGCCATCGGCGTACTCGGCGCGGCGCTCACCGCCCTCGGCAGTCCCTACCCGCTGATGGTGCTCGGCCGCTTCATCTTCGGCATCAGCGAAGGCGCGATTTTCATTGCGCTCGTGGCCGCACTGGCGCAGTGGTTCTCGCGCAGCGGCATCGCGCTCGCGACGGCATTGTATTTGAGCCTTGCGCGCGTCGGCTCGTATGCGGTGGACACCTCGACGGCATGGGCGCACCCGCTGTACGAGCGAGGCTGGCAAGCGCCGCTGTGGCTCGGCACCGCCGTCACGGTGGCGGGCTTCGCGGCGGCCGCGCTGTTCTACCGGCTGGATCGCCGGCAGCGGCCGGGCGCGCGGTCCGATGACCGTCGCGCGAGGGAACGTGTCGATTGGGCCGGGGTGCTGAGATTCGATCGTTCTTATTGGTACATCCTTGGGCTGCACGTGCTCTACGCCGCCGTGTTCTTCCCGTTTCGCACCACCTACGCCATCGAGTACTTCCAGCATGTCAAAGGCCTGACGCTGCAACAGGCGGGCCTCGCCAACAGTTGGGTGTTCTTCGCGGCGATCTTCGCCACCCCGTTCTTCGGCTTGCTCGCCGATCGGATCGGCCACCGCGCATTGATGCTGGTCTTCGGCGCCCTGCTGCTGCCCGTGACCTTCATCGTGCTGGGGCTGACCAACCTCAATCTATGGGTGTCGACCGTCATGATGGGGATCAGTTTCTCGCTGGTGCCTGCGGTCATCTGGCCGGCCACGACGCTGATCGTCGAGCCGCGGCGCCTCGGCACGGCGCTGGGTCTCATCACGCTCATCCAGGCGTTGGGCATGGCCGCATCGAACCTCGCCGCGGGTTGGATCGCCGACATGACGGGCGCCGGCGCCGACAACCCCGGGGGCTACGCCGGCATGCTGTGGTTCTTCTTCCTGCTGAGCCTCACCGCACTGGCCTCGGCCTTGCTGCTGTGGCGCCGTGAAAGGAGCCCGGAAGGCCATGGATTGGAAGTCGCGGTAGGCTGAGTCCTCTATGGTTTCTCGAGCGCCTCGAGTTCGTCCAGGTGCGGCCGACGATACGCGCATCGAGCGCCAGCAGACAGGCATCGATATCGGGCAGTTCGGGCATTACTTGCGAATTGGGATGTCGATATAGCTGTCGCCGTACCAGCGGATCTTGAGGGGAATCTGGGCGTCGGCGATGGACTCCTCGCTCACGTCGTCCCCGGTTCCATAATTGATCTCTCGGTTGGGCCGCTTGCCCACGCCGAGCACCATCACCAGCCGGCTGCCCGCGCGCAGGCGACGGCCGATCGGCCGCTCGCTGGTGAAGGTCAGCGTTTGACGTTCCCCGGCTTTCAGCAAACGACGATGCACGCGGTCGGCCGCATAACTTGCACGCAATTCGTAGGACGGACTGAACAGGCGGATGTAGTCGCCGCCCGCGGTGCGTTCGTAGAGCATGATCTCGAGATCCACATCCATCTTGTTCAGCGTCAAATCAAGATGCGCCGAGAACTCGCCGTTGAAGTCGGTCGCGCTCGTCAATGGCGGCCCCATGAATATCATCCCATTGCGGGACTCAGGCAGTTTGCCGACCAGATCGGGCGCGGGCGTCCAGCCGGCATCGCTGCGATCGGCGTAGCTCACCGTTTGTCGGATGAACCGGACCTTCGCCGGCTTCTGCCGCGTGAGCGTGTGGCGCCCGCCGGCCGCGTTTGTGTCCAAATAATACCGGATCGCGCCCTGGCTCATCTCCCCGAGCGACGCGGCGTGGCGCCATTCATTCGCCCCCGCGACCTCGTAGTTGACGCGGCCGCTCAGCAAAGACGGCGTCGCGGCACCCTTGAGAACGTGGTCGAACCATTGGTAGCGCAACTCGCGAACATCGATGACCGCGGCGGCATCGACAGGATAGCCGCGCAACACCGGCAACGGTCCGTGCTGCAGGGCGCCGTCGTCGTACGGGCCGATGAGCAACGTGTGGTCGGCGTGCGGGTTGTATCGAAGATGCTGGGTAAAGTAATGGAGCGCGCCGGGCTCGCTCGCGGCGTAATAGCCGGTGATGGTCAACACCGGGATGTTGATCTGCGCAAAGTCCTTTTCATAGGGCGCCATTTTTTGCCAATACAAATCGTAGCTCGGATGGTTGAGCCAGCGAATGAAAATCGGGTTCGGCACACCGAACAGGCGCCCCACGTCGCGGTATCGAGCGCCGCGCTTGTACCACTTCTGGTCGAACGCGAGCCATGTCGCCGGATCGTTCAAACCGTTCGCCGCCGCGGCCTTCGGATCGATGTACGAGAGCGACCAGCGGAACGCCGAGTTCCGAAACACATTGCCCACCATCGGATAATCGACGCCGGGAGCGGTGGGCGCCGCAGTGGCAATGGCCTTGAGCGCGGGCGGCACGTGCTTCGCGGCAGCCCACGGGGTATAGCCGCCGTACCCCTCGCCGTACATCGCAACCCGGCCATCGCTCCATGACTGCCGTGCAATCCAGTCGATCACGGCGCGTGCATCGCTGCCGTCGTGCTGATAGGGAACGACATCGAGCCGATTGCCGTGCGTGCCGCGGACATGGGCCACGACTCCCACATAGCCCCGGGACGCGGATTCCATGGCGGAGTTCTGCGATTCCTCGATGTTGAACTCGAGCAGGGTCGGCAACGGCTTGGCGGCGTTCTTCGGCCGAATGACCTGGGCAAAGAGGTCTGCGCCATCCCGGGTCCTTATGGTGACGTCGGCGTCGGTCGCGTACCGGCGGCGATCGTCTTCGCTGTCGAGCGACCCCGCGATGGGACCAAAGCTGCGGTACGCGTCGAACGCAAGATAGGTCCATATCAGCTGTACCGCTTCGGGCTGGTCCAAGCCATCCTTGCCCCGCAGGTCGTTGAACGATTTTTGCAGGGCATCGAGAAAGACGCCGGGCGCAGTGCCGAGCCAGCGCGTGACCACGTACGCGTCCTGATCGTTCAGGCGCGCGATCGCGTCGTGAAATGAGATCGCGAAACTCTTGGCGAACGGCACTCGATCCTCGGACTCCATCGCCTTGGCATGGGCATAGATGTCGTAGATCAGGCCCCGGCCGATCGGCCGCTGCGGATCCGTCTGGCGCCGCCGATCGCGCAGCGACTCGCGCGACACGTCCGCGGCCGAATAGCTGCCGGCGACCAGCTGAATCGCCGACAAATTCGCGAGGTAGCGATCCGCATCGGGATCCTGGTAGACGGGCAGCAGACGCTCCGCCAGATCGCGCATGACGGCAGGCGTCGCGGGGTCGCCGGCGACGGCCGGCGGATGAAACTCGAACTCCGGCGAGTCCGCCCAACACGGCAATGCCGCCCAGCACAGACACGCCAACGCGGTCATCAAGCCGCGCCCCATCGCGGATCGCGTCCGCAGCGCAGTCCCTGCCGCATTCCCCCTCGTCGAACACGCGCTCATTCGCGGTCTCCCGGCACATTCTTGACCAGGTGCAAGACGTTGGAAAACAGGCGATGCGCATCGCCGACGCCGCCGATGTGAATGACGCCGGTATGCTGCAGTTCGTCGGCGAACACTTCGATCACCAGCTGCAGTACGTCGTGATCGAGCGATCCCAGCGTGCCGTCGATCAACACCCACGGGGGCACCTGAATCAGCACCCGGGTAAAGGCCAGACATAGTTGCTCATCCTGACTCAGCTCCCGATCCCAACGCCGGGTCTCATCCAGCAAAGGCGCGAGACGCTCCAGGCCGAGACGGTAGAGCGACCGCGCGAACACCTGCGTGTCGAAGCTCTCCGCCTTCATGGGATAGGCGAGAACCTCGCGCAGCGTGCCGCGCGGCATGTAGGGCGCACCGCGCGGCAGGTAGAATATCTGCTCGCCCCGCGGACGGCTGATATGCCCCGCGCCCCACGGCCACAATCCCGCCAATGCGCGAAACAGCTGCGTTTTCCCGGTGCCCGGCGCACCGAGTATGATGACCCGCTCGCCGGTCTTTACGAGGGCCTTCTTCTCCTTGAGCATGTCGGCGTTCGCGGAAGACACGATTTCGAGCCCCTCGAGCCGTATTTGCCCGGTGTCGCCTTCGATATACGTGATGCGGCTTTCAAAGCCCTGCGGTTCGTGGGTGGTGCTGAGGGCGTGCCGAAAATCCGCCACGCGCAGCAACGCCGCACGCCAGTCGGCAATGGCGCTGAAGTTGTCGATGAACCAGCGCAGCGAGGACTGCGCCTGGGTGAACGCGCCCGCCGCCATCATCAACCCGCCGAAGGACACCTTTCCCGTGAAATACAGCGGCGCGGCGACCAGTATGGGTGCGACGGTCGTGACCCAGCCGAAGCCTGCGGTCACCCACGTGAGATTCGTGTGGCCCATCACGATGCGGCGGGTGGCGGACAAGACGTTGTCCAAGTGCAGTTCGATGCGCCGTTTCTCGTCCGCCTCCCCTTCCGCGAGCGCGATGTCGTCCACATGCTCGTTGACGCGCACCAGCGAGAAACGCAAATCGGCCTCGCGCGCGTAACGCTCCGCGTTGCGGCTGATGAGACTTCGTCCCACCCGGTAGCTGAGGAGCGACCCGGCAAACGCGTACAGGATGGCCGCCCAGACCATGAACCCTGGAATCGTATAATCATGGTCGCCGATGCGAACCACGAAACCGCTCGACAGCACCCACAGTACGCCGGCGAACGTGCCGAACAGGATCGATGCCTGCAGCAGCCCGGTGCCCAGATCGGCCGACAGTTCGCACAGCTTGCGCGCGTCCTCGTGAATGCGCTGATCCGGATTGACACCCATGTTGCCCGAATTGGCCAGCCAGAACGCGCGGCGCGGCATCATCCAGTCCTCGAGCAGGCTGCGGACCAGCCCCTCGCGCATCCGCAGCTCCATCGTTTCGACCAGCCATCGCTGCAGGACATTGAGCGCGAGCAGAAATCCCGCGATCAAGAAGAACACGCCGAGCTGGAACAGGAAGTCGTGCAAGTCGCGGCGCGACAACGCATCGAAGAACGGTTTGTTCCAGCGATTGAGGCGAATCTGGCCGTAGGCCGTCGCGATCACGACCAGAATGACGGTGGCCACCAGAAACAGCAGCTTCTTGCCCACCGGCGAAGCCAATACCGCACGGACGATCAATCCCAATTGCCGCAGGAGACCTGATTCGGCGGTTTCAGCCCCGGATTCGCTGGCGCCGCCCTCTGTTGGACGATCTGTCACTTAAGCTATGCACTCCCCTCGCGTAGGTGAGTCAGGATAACAGCTGGGGCGGGCGCTAACGACGGGTCGTGCAGAGGACTCGTGCAGGAGTCTTCGGAATGACCACCGAGTCGGTGCCGAAGTCCGTGCACGGAGTGCCGTCGATCGTCACGCTGGCCAGCGGACCGGCCAGCGGCGGGCGCAAGATCAATCTGGCCGTGATCCCGGCGCCCACCTGGAATTGCAGCGTATGCGAATCGATTTTGCGCAATGAATAGCTCAGATCGCCGTACAGCGTCGGCATGGCGTCCACGCTCACCCCTTGGCCTTCGATCCATTCGGGCGCGAGGCCCGCCGCCACGATCAGCGAGCGATCCGTCTCGCGCTCATAGGCGAACAAGGCGCGTACGGCGAGCACATATTCGCCGGCGATCCAAGTGTGCGGCAGATCGCCGACGTGAGCCGGCGCGTCGGGATCGCGCCACGCAATCTCGGGCCATTGATTCCAGGGTGGTGGACGCCGGTCGGACAAAAAGAACCGCAGCAGCTCGAGCGCGGCGTCACGGCGCTCCATTCGCACCAGCGCGCCGATGATGCGAATCTCGTACGGCGTGTAATTCGACCAATCCACGGCGCCGCTGCGCTTGGCGCGCCAGTCGGCGAGATACTTGTCGAAGGTGCGCTCCACCGCCGCACGGTCCAGCGATGGGGGTATGTCGAGCAGGTAGATGGCGTTGGCCGTCGCCGTGGGGTCGAAATCCGCCCATTCGATGCTGCCGGGAATGTAATCGAGCTTGCGCTCGGCCCGGGTGGTCGCAATGGACGCGAATAGCGCCGCCGCGAAGCGTGTCGTCACCGCCTCCCATCGATTCACGAGTCCATCGAGGCCCAGTTCGCGCGCCAGGCCCACGGCATCGCGCAGGCCTCGCAGCGCCCAGAAATCGTCCCAGTACGAATGCACGGGCTGCGCAAGATAGCCTTCGTGGCTGACGGAAATCGGCAACAGACCGGTGGCATCGAGCAGACCCTCGATGCAGCCGGCCGCGCGCTCGACGAACGTCCAGCAGTCCCGGAGGAAGGCTGAATCCCCGGTGAAGCGATGGTAGTCGGCGATCAATGCGATCAATTANNCAATTGCCCATGGCTGTCGTGTTCCACCAGCCAATCCACCCCCTCGCGGTCGACGCAGCACGGCACGAAACCGTCGGCGCGCTGGTGCGGCGCGTACCAGCGAATGAATTCCCGCACCTCGCGCCCATGTCCCATGCGCAGCAGCGCCGCGCTCATCATCGCGCCGTCGCGAATCCACGACCGGGTGTAACGCCGCGGTCCGGGCTGCAGCGCCGGACCCGAGCGGGTCACGAGAATGTGCGCCGCGGCGGTGAGCGCGGCCCGTATCGCATCGCCGATCCAGCCATTGCCCGACCACTGAGACACCGCGAACTGCCGGCTCCAGTCGAATCTCGGCTCATCGGGCACACGTGCCGCGGCCGGCGGCACGTGGCTCACCACCCTCTCCTCGGTCGCGTGCGCCTGAGCGGACAGGTCGAAGGCGAGCGCGCCGGTGGCGAAGCCGAACTCGTCATGCACCTCATGCGTCGCCGGCAGCGTACCGGCAGCGAGTTGGAACGCCATGATTCCGGCATCGAACGTCATCGCCCCGAAACCCGTGGGCTCGGTGTCGGGCACGATGCGCGCGGCGCGGTTGATGGACACCGCCCCGTCACGCCACTCCAAATCGGTGAGCGAACTCACTCCACCCAGTCCGCGGAAGCTCTGCCACGGCGGGGTGACCTGAAATGGACGCAGCAGCACGAACAGTCGAGCCGACAATTCGCCGGCCGTGAGGTTCTCGAGCCGATAGCGCACGCGCACCACGCCGCTGTCGGTGATTTCGCCCTGAATGGTCAGACGCCAATCGCTGGTTTCCCAGATCACGGACGGTACCGGCATCCATCCGTCGAGCAACTCCTGCCGTCCGGCGACTTGAGCCCAGGTGAACAGTTTGCCGCCGACCTGCAGCATGGGCTCGATCGAGAACGAGCCCTGACTGACCTCGACCATGCCATCGGCATTCATCAGTGCGCACTGGACGCCGTGCGACGTGCCGATCGGCGTCCACACGGTCTGCTCCCGGTGCAACCAGCGCGGATGCCAGCCGCGCGGCTCGGCGCGGGCCAGGTTGTACCAAAAGGCGTCGATGGAGCGGGAAAATTCGAACGACTGCAGATGCAGGGCAGCGCCGCCGCAGGGCTCGGGGAACTCCAGACGCAGAAATCGGACGTGGGTGCCGGGTAGATACAAGTAGCTATGCGCACCCCCCGCGGTCGCCGCGACGTAGAGCGTGTTCCAACGCCGGCCGCTGTTCGAGCCGCGCAATCGAAAGCCGCCCGCCGGGGCGGCGCCCAACCAGTCGATGACGAGGCCGCCCAGCCTCCGCGGTTGGATCATATCGACCACGATCCAAGGGCGCAGGTCGTCCGCTCGAGGCTTCCAGCCCGGCCCCGCCAGGGCGCGCGACGCGTCGAACCCAGGCTGCACGCTCGAGGCGCTCGCCGTTGGAGGTTCGGCGGCCAGGCTGTCCTCGATCTGCAAATCGGCGATCCACAGCGTGCCCTGCGCCGCTGCGCTCGAGACCACCGCGATCTCCATGGAGCCCAGCTGCGAAATGCCGCCGCTGCCCGCCGGACCCCAGGCAAACTCGATGTCGCGGCTCTCGATGACCATGCGCTTCCAGCGTGCCGGCGGCGACAGATCCTTGATCACGTGCCGCCACACATTGCGCCCCGAGGGGTCCGCGAGTTTCAATTCCAATTGAATCGCGGCGCCGCGACCGCGCACGCGGAAACGCACGGTGTACTCCTCGGGCATCGAGCGCATGCGAACCTGTTTGGCGACGACGAAGCCGCCGCCGCGATTGAAACGGAAATTCATTTGCAGCGCCGTCGATCGCCCCGCGGGCACCGCGGACAGCTCGAGTGTCGCGTCGCCGGAGACGGTGGGCTGCCAGTCCGGGGCCGCGGAATCCGCCGCGCCGGCGCTTTTCTTCTGGGTCATGAGGTCACTGCACCACGAACGGCCGCGCTATTCGCCGCCACCGGATGCCGTCACCTTACCACGCGCCGCCGTGCTGCGCGTCGCCGCCGATCTGCTCAAACTGCAGCGCATCAGCTACACCACCGGTACGACCACCATCCTGCAATTGATCGACGCCGAGCGCAGCTACGCGCAAGCTCGCCTCGGAAGCGTCAATGCCGACATGCAGCAGCTGGAGGACACCGTGGACCTGTTCGTCGCGCTCGGCGGCGGTTGGTGGAACACCGCCGTCGCAACGCCGCTCTGACGGCAGGACCAATCTACGCTCAGCTCCCCGTTTGCGTCCGCCAACCCGGTGTCCCTGGACTGGAGATTTGGGGAGAGTACGGCTCGTACGCCAAGGTGCGCGATGCGATCGTCGAAGCGGGCGCGGAGTTTGGCCTGCGGGCGGTGGGTGGCCGCGCCTACCCGACGAATACGCTCGAGTCCGGATGGATTCCGGATCCGCTGCCGGCGGTCTACACGGGGGAGTCGCTGCGCAAATACCGCGAGTGGCTGCCGGCGGACAGCGCCGAGGCGCGCAACGCGATCGCCGGAAGTTTCGTCTCGGAGAATATCGAGGATTATTATCTCACGCCCTGGGAAATTGGCTATACACGTAGGTCTGCGGCTCCTCGTAGCCCGCAGCCGCCAAACGCTGTTCGATGCCCCGCTGAGTTTCCGCATCGACATTGAGTGCTATGTGATGAAACGGCGATGGAGGCATCTGCGGGCCGAATGGCTGGAGCTGTCGAGCGCCCAATGCAATCGAAGCCGGTAGTCGTGAGACCGGCGTTCATTCCGGTCCGCAGATGTCCGGTAGTTGCGCAAGAGTGCTACATGTAGCACAATGCTGGAATGAAACAAGCTGGAATACGTGAAGCCCGGCAGAACCTGTCCGCCCTGATTGCCGAGGTTCGAAAAGGGCATGAAATCACGATCACGGATCGAGGCAAGGCCGTCGCGCGACTGGTACCACCCCGTCCTGCGAAGGCGAAGCCTTTCCGGGGTCGTGTTGAATTTCGACGGGAGATGCCACGGTTGGCAACCCCGCTGTCGTCTGCCATTTTTGATGACAGAACCGAGCGAAGCTGAAGAAACGGAGCCGCCCGAGATCGCGCTATACATCGATTCCAGCGCCTTNNGGCGAAGCTTTACGTACCCGAAGCCGAAAGCGATAGGCTCGATGCGTTTCTGCGTGGCAAACTCGATCTGATGATCTCGGAACTCGCGATCACAGAGGTGCTTTCGGCGGTCGCGCGCAGAAAGCGCGAGGGGGAGTTGAAACCAGAACTGGCCAACCGTATCCGTGACGCAGTGCTCGCAGACGCAGACTCTGGCTCGTTCGCTCGGTTGCATTTGGACCCCGCAGTACACCGAGTGGCGGAACGCCTTCTGCTCGCCACGGACTCAGTGCATTTGCGCACGCTCGACGCGTTACATCTCGCACTGGCATTCTCGGGTGCGGCGACTCACGTCCTGACGTTCGACCGCCGGATGCGAGAAGCGGCACTTCAGTCGGGCCTGAACGTGATCGACCTGTAGCCGATTCTCGGGCACATCGGGAACGGTGGTGAGCGGCAACCTATACGTCTGTCCCATTTGTATGTCCCTGGCACCTGTCTTTCCCGCCGGGAATCGAACGGTGGCATCCTCATCATATGAGATGAGCCCGTGTCGATTGGCCAGTCTGGCCGTCGCGCATAAAAGCGACGAGGCGCTCGCCGAAGTGAAATAGAATTCGCCAATGCCAATAGACATTGACGCATCCAGTGATGCCACGCCCCTCGCTCACCTGCAACAGATCTTCGACGCTCCTCTGCACCGTGCGGCACAGCAGCTGATCGACCTCGGCGGCGTGTCCGACGTGCGTGTCCTGCAAGGCGGCCGCGTAGTGACAGGGATCGCGGGCGGCCGCCAGCGCGTCTATATTCAATATCAACGCGCCGATGCCCTAACCTTCGAGGGCGAGTGCAGTTGCGGCGAGCGCAGTCCCTGCGTACATGTTGCGGCGGTGGTGATGACTGCGGGCAAAATCTTGGGCGTACCCGCGGACAATCGTCTCAGAGGCACGGTTCCTTTGGCACCACCGCCGACGCATGCCGTGGAGCGAAGCCCGCCCCTGCGACAGGCGCTCTGCTACCTCATCGAGCCCACCGCCAGCCCAGGACTCCGTCTTTCCATCTGGGTGACCCAGACCTTGATGGCCAGCAGGCACGTTCAAACCGGAGCTTACCCATTCGCCCCACGAACCTCCGATGGGAGGCGGGACTATCCCCGTTATGTCGACGTGTGCGACCGGGACATCCTTGAGGCGCTCACGTCGCGCCAATTCGACGGTCCGTGGGAACTGACGGGCGCAGCCGGATTCGACCTGCTGCAACGAACACTCGCCACGGGACGTGCCTTCTGGCGCTCGCTCCCGGGTGAGGCTTCGGCTGAAGGTACGGCATCCCTTCAAGAGTTACCGCCGCGTCAGGGTGCAACCTCGCTTTGGCATGAAGCGCTGCGCGCGAGTGCCGCGCGGGAAGTGCGCTTCGCATGGCAGGTCCTGCCGAATGGTGATCAGCAGTTGAGTTGCGACACTCCCGAAGCACTCGATTTACTGTTGGCTCTCGAGCCCGCGGTGTACGTTGCGGCATCCGGCAGCTGCGGTCCGCTCGAGCTCTCATACCCCTTGGATCTGCTGCGCCAGTACTGGAATCGACCGGCCATCGACCCGGCACAGGTTCCGACCATCAACGCGGACCTCGCCGGCGACTCGCGCGCCAGTCGCTTCCCCCGACTGCGCAGCGTGACGCTGCAGCGGCGAGCGCTGTCCTCACTCCGAGCCCAGCTGGTGCTCAGCGCTGTCCCGCAGGCGATTCTGCATTTTGTCTATAACGACGTGGCCGTGGACAGCGGCACACTGCGCACCGAAGAGTCAGTACGCCAATGGGACGGCGAGGTGGTCCATGAAATCGCGCGCGACCTCGACGTGGAGCGCCAATTGCGCGCGCAGCTGCAACGCTTTCTGAACACGCCGCGGGATGGCGCAGCGTGGCTCGCATTCATGATGAACGGCGTGCCAGCCCTGCAAGCCCTGGGATGGCAGATCATCGTTCATCCGGACTTTCCCTACCGGATCGCGGCGGCGGAGGATTGGTACGCGGATTTACAGACGACGCCGCATCGTCCGCGGGGCACGAACTCCTCGCGCGAATGGTTCGACCTGCGGCTCGGCGTCAGGGTGGACGGCCAGGCCGTCAACTTGCTGCCGGCGTTGGTCAGTTATCTCCAGGGCGCGGGACGAGAACCGGCAGGACAACACGATGCCCTCAGCTTGGCCATCGCTGGACACCTCCTGGTACGCCTGGAGCACGGCCGCTATCTGCCGGTGCCGTTGGCACGCATCCAGCGCATTGCCGACACGCTGGTGGAATTGTACGATCAGGATGGTTTGAACGAGCATCACGCGTTGACTCTGCCGGCCGCTCAAGCCGGCCGGCTCGCGCAATTCGCGCTCGAGCCGAACGCGCCCGCGTTGCAATCCGATGATCCGACGCGCTTAAGCCTCATCGACGCGGTCAAGGATTTTTCCCACATCGAACCGCTGGCCGCCCCGGCGCATTTTCCAGCCGCCTTGCGGCCCTACCAGGAATACGGCCTCGGCTGGCTGCAGTTTCTGCGCCGCAACGGCCTGGGCGGCATCCTCGCCGACGACATGGGGTTGGGAAAGACCGTGCAGACGCTGGCGCATCTCGTCATCGAGAAGCAGCGGGGTCGCTTGCGCAAACCCTCGCTGATCGTGGCGCCGGTCAGTGTGCTTAGGCATTGGCAGCAGGAGATCCGCCGCTTCGCGCCCGAGCTCACGCTGTTGGTCCTGCACGGTGCAAAGCGCAAGGAGCGGTTCGCGTCCATCGGCGCCGCCGACGTGATCCTCATCGGCTATCCGCTGTTGCTGGTGGACGGCGACATGCTGCTGGAGCGCGACTTCAGTTTCGTCATCCTCGACGAGGCGCAGACCATCAAAAATCCGCAGGCCAAAGTATCGCAGGTGGCGCAGGCGCTGCGCGCCGAGCACCGGCTGTGCCTCACCGGAACTCCCATGGAGAATCATCTCGGCGACCTGTGGTCGCTGTTCAACTTCGTGCAGCCCGGCCTGCTCGGCGAGCGCCGGCAATTTCAACGGCTGTACCGCACGCCCATCGAAAACGGCGGCGACGTCAAGCGCGCCGCGGCGCTCAGCCGCCGCGTGCAACCCTTCCTGTTGAGGCGGACCAAGGATGCGGTGGCGCGTGATCTGCCGCCGAAAGTGCAAATCGTCGAGGCCATCGAACTCGATGAAAGACAGCGCGACTTCTACGACGGCATCCGCTTGAGTGTGCACCGGCGAGTGCGCGAGGCCATCGAGCAGCAGGGCCTGGCTCGTAGCCACCTCACCGTGCTCAACGCCCTGCTGAAGTTACGTCAGGCCTGTTGCGACCCGCGGCTGGTCGATGCGGACGCGCCAACCCAGCTCATTCCGTCGGCCAAGCTCGACTGGCTGTCGAGCGCGTTGCCTGAGCTGATCGGCGAGGGCCGGCGAATTCTACTGTTCTCGCAATTCACGTCCATGCTGAGCCTCATCGAAACGCGGGTGAACGAGTTGTCCATTCCCTACTGCCTGCTGACCGGCGAGACCCGGCACCGCAGCGAACTGGTGGAACGCTTTCAAGCGGGTGGCGTACCGCTGTTTCTCATCAGCCTCAAAGCCGGCGGCACCGGGTTGAATCTCACCGCCGCGGATACCGTCATTCACTACGACCCCTGGTGGAATCCCGCCGTCGAAGCGCAGGCCACCGATCGGGTGCACCGCATCGGCCAGGACAAACCGGTATTCGTGTACAAGCTGATTGCCCAGGGCACGGTCGAAGAGAAAATCATGCAACTGCAGGCCGACAAACACGCGCTGGTGACGCAGTTGTACACGGAGAAGAGTACATCCGGATCGCAGCTGAGCCCGGCCGACGTGGAAGCGTTGTTCGCGCCATGATCGATGATACTGCCCCATGACCATCGACATCGCACTACAAACCCAGATCGACACGCAAATCCTCGAACAAGGCGCCTTCGTTCCCCTCGAGTTCCTTCTGGATTCCGGGCGCCTGATCCACGGCGACTACGAAGGCTGGCGCCGCCGCGAAATCGATTCTCTCGACGAGGTGCTCATGGGCAGCCCGGAGAAGATCCGCACCCAGCTCGAGTCCGCCGCCGGCTACGCACTCAGCATCGGTCTCCTCGAAACGCCCCAGACCTTTTACGCCTGGATTTCGGGAGCAATCGATCACGGCGACGAACCGCTGCGGATCAGTGCCGACGCGCGGCTGCAGCGGCTCATTGGGAGCCGCTACGTGCCGGCGCAGACCGCGCCGCAATTGGATCTATTCTTCGACAATCCCGTGGTGGCGCTGACCAACGGCATCGTGCGTTCGCTATTCGCCCGCAACATGCGCGACACCCAACGGCAATTGGACCGGCTGTACGCACAGGCACCCAACCACGCGGAACTCGCCGCCTTCGACCGATTGCTGGCCGCACTCGGACACCTGGACCGCCCCATCGATGATCCACGGCAGGAATTGGAATTTCTGCTGGACATCACGCCGGCCGCCAAGCGCCTGTTGGGTTGGGAGGCGCGAGACCTGCTCGCGCCTCTGTGGCGGCAGCTCGCCCAAGCGCTGGACAGCCAGGCCTTCTCGATCGCCGAACCGAACCTGCACCGCAGTTTCGCCCTCGTGCAGGCGCAGGATTGGCCCGGCGCCAGCGACGCCGTACGCCGTGAACCGCAATGGTGGCTGCACGTGCCGCTATGCCTGCGCCTCGCGCAAAGCAGCTTCTATCAACAGCGCCGCAGCGACGCGCTGCAAGCCTGGTTCCATGCGTGCTGGCGCGCGCCGGACCAGGCCGCCGCCGCGCTCGACAATCGCCGGCAACCCGACACAGGCATCAGCGCGCTGTGGCAGCGGTTCGTCGATTCCGAAGAAGAGCTGTCGCCCGGCGGCGCCGCTGCGGAACCCGTGCTTACGGCCGCCGATTTTCCCGCCTGGTTGCTGCTGCGCGAGCCCGGTCTCAATCGGCAGCTCGGCATCGATCTGGCCACCAGCGACACGTCGGCCGAGGAGGCCTATCGCACGGTGCATCGGTGGATCGATGCGCGTCGGGGCAATCGCAGCGAGGACGAGTTGGCGCTGCGCAAGACGCTGCAAGCCCATCACCCGGTCCTGTTCCAGTATTTGAAACGCAGCGCAAGCCGCCTTCTGCGATCATGAGTGCGGCCGCTTCACCGTGTGCACTGATCGCATTGGGACTGTTTCTCGCCTTCGCTCTGCACCTCCCCGCTGCAACGGCAGGCGCGGCGCTGCTGCTCGCGGCGTTGCCGACGGGAACCGGCCCCTTCATGCTGGCGGAAATATACCGTTGCGAAGCGTCCATCACCGCGCGGACGATTCTCATCTCCATCTTCACGATTGCCATTTATTTGCACGTGATCGCGCATGTGAACGTTCGATAGCGGCGGGCGGCCGCAAGCCGGGATGGTCCGGACGCGTCGGCTGTCTGCCGGCGCTTGGATATTCACGCTCCCCAAGGCTCCTGTCGAAGGCGATGCACTAACTTGAGGCGCAATTCCGCTATTTGTGCTCAATAACTTACCGCAATGAGCCCACCGCGTCCCCGGAACTCACCGCGCGTGGCGTAGGACCAACAACGCCGCTGCGCTCCTGTGACGTTTTTTTAAGAATATAACCTATTGATAATTCTCAAGTTTGTCACAATTACCCCTGTTTGATGCGCTTGTTACACGCAGCTGGCGCCGGAAACAAACATTCTGGCCGCCTTATTGCATAGGAGTTTCTTGTCCCACCCAGAGGTGGCCTCGAGCACGGAGAACAGCAGGGATGTTGATCCGGACACCGGGAAACGCAGCTATCTCTCGAGCCGGGGGCGCGGGGCCTCGTCGCTAATCACCAGTGAGAAACAAAATGCCATCGATTCGCCAACAGACAATCCGCAAAAAGAGTCTCGCCGTCGCCGCCGCAATCACTGCAGCGATTTTCAGCGCAGCCTCGGTATGGGCTGCAGACGCAACCACCGAGGCGCCGACTGCATCCGGGGAACCAGATTTACTACAGCAAGTCATCGTCACCGGAACGCGTCAGACGGGCATCATCGCGGCCGAGAGCGCGGCCCCCATCCAGATCATTGCTGGGGATTCGCTGCAGGCCACCGGCAAGACCAACCTGATCGATGCCCTGGCGCAGCTCGTTCCTTCATTTCAGGCGCAGGCCTTCGGCTCAGACATGGGCAATCAAACCCTGCAGGCGCGGTTGCGCGGGCTCTCGCCCAACCACGTTCTGGTGCTGGTGGACGGCAAGCGCCGTCACACCACGGCGAGCCTAGCGATCGATGGCGGATCGGCCTTTTCGGGCGGGGCCGGCGTGGACCTTAACTTCATCCCCATGGCTGCTGTCGATCATATCGAGGTTCTGACCGAAGGCGCCGCGGCCCAGTACGGCTCAGACGCCATTGCCGGCGTCATCAACATCATTCTGAAGAAGAACAACTCCGGCGGCACCGTCGATGCCACCTACGGTCGTTTCTTTGATGGCGGCGGCAATACGACCAAAGTCGAAGCCAACGCCGGCTTTGCGCCGTCGGAGAATTCGTTCATCAATCTGACCGCGCAGGTTTCAAACCATGGTCACACCGACCGCGGCTATCCGGATCCGCGCACCAATCCGGCATATTGGACGAACCCTGACGGATCCCTGAGCTACCCGAACAGCAACATCCCCCTGGTGCCTGGCTATCCCAACATCAACTACATTCAAGGCGATGCCGAAAGCCACTTCAAGCTCTTCGCCTTCAATGCCGGGGTCACCTTGCCCGGAGACATCGAGCTCTACACCAATGGCACCTACGGCAATAAGGATTCACAATCCTTCGAGAACTATCGCGTTCCCGCCAAGGTGTCCTACGATCCAACTGCGGCAGCGGCATTGGCGGCTGCCGATGGCCTCACGGCGCCGCCAGCCGGTACTACCATAGCCACCTACCTCTTCCCTCTGGGCTTCAACCCGCAGGAAGAGAGCAAGGAGAACGACTTCCAACTGGTCGCGGGCATCAAGGGCTCGATTGCCGGGTTCAATTGGGATTTTGCCGAGGCCTATGGTGAAGACAACATGAAGGTCTATACCATCGATTCGGCGAACGCCACGCTGTACGCCGATACCGGAAGTACGCCCACCAATTTCTACGATGGCAAGTTTATCTCCACCCAGTCCACCACCACGCTCGACATCACCAGGGACTTCGACTTAGGATTAGCCGGCCCCCTCACCGTGGCCGTCGGCGCAGAGCACCGTCGCGAGACCTGGCTATTGGGACCTGGCGATCCGAATTCTTACATCGGCGGCGGCGCGCAGTCCTTCCCCGGCTACTCATCGGTCATTGCAACCAATGCCTTCCGCCATAGCGACGCCGGGTATCTCGACCTAGCCTCGACGCCCATCGAGGGGCTGAAGCTGGACGCTGCGGGGCGTTACGAAGCCTATTCGGACTTCGGCGACGCCACCGTGGGCAAGTTTACGGCCCGCTATGACTTCAATCCCATGATTGCGTTGCGGGGTACCGTCAGTTCTGGCTTCCGCGCGCCCACCCTCGCCGAGGAGCACTACACGAACGTCAACGTGGGTCCCACCACTGCCTTCGTGCAGTTGGCGCCGGACGGACCGGGCACCAGCCTCCTTGGCCTGGGTGGCGGACTCAAGCCGGAACGCTCCACCAATCTCAGCTTTGGCGTGGTGTTTCGTCCGCTGGAAAATCTCACGGCAACGATCGATGCCTACCAGATCGTGGTCACAAACCGCATCGTTGCGAGCGGCAACATCAACGGGCAAAGCGACGGCGTACCCTATCCGGGATCCGCCAACGTCACCGCCGCCATTGCGGCCAGCGGACTCTCCATCGACCCCGGTGTGCTCGCCACGGGTACTACGGGCATCAACCTGTTCGCGAACGGCATAGACACCCGCACGCGGGGCGTGGACTTCACGCTAACCAGCCCCCAAGATTATCCCTTCGGCCATATCGACTACACGGTTGGCGGGTCGTACAACTACACGGTTGTAACCCGTGTGCTGTCCGGAACTCCCGAAATGGGCGGCCAGCCCTTGTTCGACGCGCAGGCGGTCTCGGCACTTGAAAGTCAATCGCCGCGCATCACGTTGAACATGGGCGCGCACTACACGGTGAGCCAGTACTACGTTGACCTGCACGAGATCATCTATGGCAAGAGTTCGTCCTGCGATAATCCCGACAGCGACACATCCACGACACCGTATGGTAGTCCTTGTGCTGCGTATGCTGGCGGACTGTATTATTACAAGGACCATATTGGCACCATAGGGATCACCAACCTGGAACTGGGCGCCAACCTCACGGAGAGACTGACGCTGGCCATTGGCGCCAATAACCTCTTCAACCGCTATCCGAACCAGATCAACCCCGCCAACACCGCCGTCGAAGCGGCGGGCTTCGATAATGCGGCCGTCGAGAAATACCCCCCGTTCTCGCCCTTTGGTATCGACGGAGGCTTCTACTACGCCCGCTTGCACTTTAAGTTCTGAAACAGAGATCCGAACGGGCATCGGCAATGGAGGGCGTCAGCGCGTAGCTGACGCCCTACTTTCGCTCACTCAGGGGCTTACCCTACTTCGAAGGACTTGCGAGCGGCTCGGAATTGCCGAATCGAGCATGCGCTATTTTCCGCGCGTCCGGCGGCTTATGATGCGTGCTTATGAACCGCCGTGTTGCCGGTATGGCGCCTTCGGGCCTGCCAGGCATCGACTACAGGCTCGCCTGTCTCGCAGATCGGCAGATTGCCGGCATCATGACGCTGCCGCCCGCCCAAATGCCGCCGCGTCCGGTCTGGTTCGGCTACCTTGCCGTGGACGATGTCGACGCCAAGGCCAAGGACATCGAAACGGCGGGCGGTGCCTTCGCCCTCGTGGGGATGAGAAAGGCTGAGGAGAAATGATCATGATCCCGACCATTACGGCCTTCAAGTGGGTGCCCGTATTCGCGCGCGGCTTCGTCCGCGACATTCACACGCGTCTCAAAGACTTGTCCGACGCACTCAGCGAGAAGACGACCCTCGATGGCGGCACATTTACATTCGGCGACTTGACGATGGTCTCGATGCTGGGCGGCCTGCGCGACTATCTGCAACATGGACTGACCATATCTCAGCGCACCCCATCAATCAGATCGAGGAGCTCTTTCCATGGAATCTGGGTCGGAAGATTGCGCGAGTTTTTCCGCCAGCACC
>PLAH01000121.1 GCA_003134045.1 Gammaproteobacteria bacterium | reverse complement strand
CGCCGCCTGGGGGGGCGGCGCATAGACCGCTACCTCGGCTTCGAGCGGCGCACCGATTTGCCCGGCTGAGCGCAGGCGTTCGAGTTCGCGCGCCACGTCGGCCTTGAGCGCAATGAACAAGGGCCAGTCGACCTCCGACTCGCGCTCCGCGCCCGGCGGAAAGCGGTGCCAGGTATTCAAGAACACCGATTCGTTGCGCACCCCCGGCAGGAAGCTCCAGGCCTCCTCCGCCGTAAAGCTCAAAATCGGCGCGAACCACCGCACCATCGCATTTGCCACGTGGTACATGGCCGTCTGCGCGGAGCGGCGCGGCGCGCTGACCGTGCCCGTGGTGTACAAGCGGTCCTTGATGATATCCAGATAAAAGCCGCCGAGCTCGACCACGCAGAAGTTGTGGATCTTCTGATAGATGTCGTGAAACTCGTAGTTCCTGTACGCGGTAACCACGTCGATCTGCAACGCAAACGATTTGGAGATCGCCCACTGATCGATGGCCACCAGCTCGTTCCACGGCACGGCGTGCTGTGCGGGATCGAAGCCATGCATGTTGCCCAGTAAAAACCGCAGCGTATTGCGCATGCGGCGATAGGAATCGGCCATGCGCTTCAGGATTTCGTCCGAGACGCTCATCTCGTTCGAGTAATCCGTGGCGGCGACCCAGAGGCGCACCACATCGGCGCCGAGCGTACTCGTCAGTTTTTGCGGCACCAGCACGTTGCCGATCGACTTCGACATCTTGCGGCCCTTGTCGTCCACCGTGAAGCCGTGGGTCAGTACGGCGCGATACGGAGCCCGGCCGTGCATGGCCACCGAGGTCAGCAGCGAGCTGTGGAACCACCCGCGATGCTGGTCCGATCCTTCGAGATACAGGTCGGCCGGCGATGTGACTTCGGGGAAGATCTGCGACACGCAGTGGTGCACGACGCCCGAGTCGAACCAGACGTCCATCACGTCGGTGGCCTTGTCGTACTGGCCGGCATCCGGCCCCAGCAGCGCGGCCGCGTCCAGATCGAACCAGGCGTCGATGCCGCCGCGCTCGACCAGCTTCGCCACGTCCTCGATGAGTTCGCCGGTGCGCGGATGCAATTCGCCCGTTATCTTGTCGGTGAACAACGGCAGCGGCACACCCCAGGTGCGCTGGCGCGAGACGCACCAGTCCGGGCGGCCGGCGATCATGCCGGTGATCCGTTGCTCTCCCCACCCCGGCATCCAATCCACATGCGTGATGGCCTCGAGTGCGCCTTTGCGCAGGCCAGCCTGGTCCATGCTGATGAACCATTGCGGCGTCGCCCGGAAGATCACCGGCGTCTTATGCCGCCAGCAATGCGGATAGGAATGGTGGTACGGCTCGCTCTTGAGCAGGCGGCGGTGTTCGCGCAACACCTCGGTGACATGCGCGTTCGCGTCGAACACTTGCTCACCGGCGAACAGCGGCGTCGTCGGCAGGAACCGCCCGTCCCCGCCCACCGGGTTGTCGATCTCGAGGTTGTAGCGGCGGCCCACCAGGTAATCGTCCAGTCCATGACCGGGGGCGGTGTGAACCGCGCCCGTGCCCGCATCGAGCGTGACGTGATCTCCCAGGACGACCGGCACCTGCCGATCGTAGAACGGGTGCTGCAGCAGCAGGTTCTCGAGAGCGGCGCCCTTGGCCTCGGCGATCACCGTCCAATGTTCGACGCCCAAGGTATGCATGACCGTCTTGACGAGTTCGGTCGCCACGACCAGACGCTCCTCACCGTCGCCGAGATTGAATTCGACCAGGGCATAGTCGAACTGTGGATGTATCGCCACCGCGCGATTGGCGGGGAGGGTCCACGGCGTGGTGGTCCAAATGGCCACGGCGGTGGGAACGTCGTCGAACAGCGCCAGCTGGTCGGTCAACGCGAGTCCCATGCGCCCGGCCAAGTCGGCACGGTCCACCACTTCGAAACGCACGTAGACGCTGGGTGAGGTCTTGTCCTCGTATTCGACCTCGGCTTCGGCCAGCGCCGATCGGCAGTTGAGGCACCAATGCACCGGCTTGAAGCCCTTGTACACGTGGCCATTCTTGATGATGAGCGCGAAGGCGCGCAGTTGCTCGGCCTCGAAACGCGGCATCATCGTCATGTACGGATGATCCCAATCGCCGAACACCCCCAAACGCTTGAAGTCGGTGCGCTGCGCATCCACCTGTTTCAACGCATAGGCACGGCATGCGGCGCGAAAGGCCTTCGCGTCGATCTTCTGCCCCACCCGACCATGGGTTTTCTCGACCTGCATTTCGATGGGCAGACCATGGCAGTCCCAGCCCGGAACGTACGGTGCGTCGTAACCATCGAGCGAGCGCGATTTGACGATGATGTCTTTCAGGATTTTGTTGACGGCATGTCCCAGATGGATCGCGCCATTGGCGTACGGCGGCCCATCGGTCAGCACGAACGCGGGACGACCCTTGGTGCTCGCGCGAATCTTGTCGTAGAGGCGCGTGCGCTCCCACTCCTCCAACATGCCGGGCTCGCGATTCGCAAGATCGGCCTTCATTGGAAAACCCGTGTTGGGCAAATTAATCGTATTTTTGTAGTCAGCCACAATCCACCTTCGACAAGATATCGCGCGCCAGAGCGGCGTCGATCTGCATTTGCTCCATCATTAAATCCAAGGAATCGAACTTGATCTCATCGCGCAGCTTCGCAATGAACTCGACTTCGATCGGCCGTCCGTAGAGATTGCCGTCGAAATCGAACACATGAACTTCGAGCAACGGCTCGACCCCGTTCACCGTGGGCCTCGTTCCCAAACTCGCGACACCGTGCAGAGGCTCCACATCGATGCCATACACCCGCACCGCCAATACGCCCCACAGCGGCGATTTGCGGCGCATCAACCGCAGATTCGCGGTCGGAAATCCGAGCGTCCGCCCCAATGCCGCGCCATACACGACGCGGCCCGTCATGCGGTACCGACGGCCCAGCAGACGCGCGGCGCCCGAGTAATCGCCAATCTCGAGACGCTCGCGCACTGCGGTGCTGCTGACGCGTACGTTATCGAGAACGAACGGCGGCATCTGTTCGACACTGAAGCCGTGGACACTGCCGGCCGCCCGCAGACTGTCGATCGTGCCCTGCGCCTTGGCGCCATAGCGGAAATCATCGCCGACCACCACGTGCCGGGCGCCCAAGCCTTCGACGATCAATTGTTCGACGAAGCACTGCGGCGACATGGCCCGCATCGCATCGTCGAACCGCAACGTCACCAACCGGTCGACGCCGTAAGCCGCCAGAGCCAGAAATTTCTCGCGCCAGCGCGTCAGGCGTGGCGGCGCACCGGCGGGATCGATGAACTCCTTCGAGCTGGGTTCGAATACCAATACTGTTGCAGCGCAGCGAAATTCCACTGCCCGCCGCTTCAACACCTCGATCATCCGCTGATGGCCGAGATGCACGCCATCGTAATTGCCAACAGTCAGCACGCAGCCGGAGTTCGCAGGGTCGCCCCGTCCCTGGCCCGGCGCACGCCGCCGGCACAGCCGAGCGGCCGCCGCGCGACCGGTGTCCGGACGCCCGGCCGCCCAGGCAAGATTGTGAAGACCGCGCACTAGTTCCATGGCGAAAGCGAACGATTATACTCAAGTTGGCTCGCTTGCCGCGGCTCGTTCGGGCCCCGCATTGACAACACCCCGCTCGATCAGCAAACTAAGCGGCTAGTTTTAGGAGTCTTACGCTTGGCGAACACAAAATCTGCTGAAAAAGCTGCCCGACAATCCACCGTGCATCGCGCCCGGAACGACGCCTTGACTTCGCAGCTGCGCAGCGCCATTCGAAAGGCCACCTCGGCATTGAAGACCGGCAAGCAGGATGAGGCGACCGCCGCGCTCGCTCACGCCACGCCCATCATCGACAGCATGGTCAACAAGGGCATCATTCACCGCAACAAAGCGGCGCGGCATAAGAGCCGATTGACCAAACAGATTCGGGCGCTCGCCAAGTAACTCGCGTACTTTGCAGCGGGAGTGCCTTGGCACTCCGATAAAAACCGGCCTCGCGCCGGTTTTTTTATGCCTTACGGGGCGTTGCCGCGCCGCTGGCTGGCTGTCGCGCGTGGCCGCTGCCGCGCCGGGATCCGAGTCTTCGGGTGCCGGCGCCCCGGCAGCACACATGAGCGGATTTAACCGCCTTACAAAAATTTCTCGTTTGTCCGGCAAGTCGCGCGTGGCTATGGTGGCTGCGTTAGTTTCGCGATCGGAATGCTCGAGTTCGCATCTGAGACGCAATCCACACTTGCAACAGGAGTACCCCATGAAGACGATTTCACTGTCCCTGCTCGCCCTGACGGCCTATGCCCTGGGCGCAAGCGCCGCGCCTTCCGGCGAGCGCTCGGTGACACTCACTCAAGACCCTCTGGTCATGCGTTTGAGCAACAACGAGTTTCGCATCGCCTTCGGCATCAATGGCGAGCTGTGCGCCGCGAACGGCTGCAACGGCTCGATCCGGTACACGGTTGACTGGAAGACGGCGGACGGCATCACGCGCTCCGAGGTCAAACAGGTCAGCTACGCGGTGCCTGCGCGCGCCAGCCGCTCGATCGCGGTGGACCGCCAATACTTCGATACCGCTGAAGGTGCGCACACCACCAATGTCGTCAAGGTGAGAATCGAGAAGATCACGTGCCGCGATAACGTGGAATCGCGCACCACCCTGTAGATCGACGCCGACGAATGACGAGGGCTTGCGCTCGGCGCCCGCAGCGGGGGTGAGCGGCCAGCCAACCTTAAGTCGCGTCTGCCGCGAGCGGCGCTTCCGCGGGCTCGTCGATGCCGCCCACCTGACGCGGATGGTCGTCGAGATACCGCATCACCGCCTGTTTGAGTTGCTCGGTGCCCGCGCCGGTGGCGCCTGAAATCAGGAACACCGGACCCTTGAAGCGCAGGCGGCGCACGATCTCTTTGGCACGGCGCTCGGCCTCCTTGGGCTCCAGGAGGTCGATTTTGTTGATGAGCAGCCAGCGTTCCTTGCGGCCAAGGTCGGCCGCGAATTTCTTCAGTTCGGCGACGATGGTGCGCGCATCCTTGACCGGGTCGGCGTCGGGATCCGGCGGCGCCAAGTCGATCAGGTGCAGCAACACCCGCGTGCGCTGCAGATGCTTCAGAAAGCGGATCCCGAGGCCCGCGCCGTCGGCGGCACCTTCGATCAAGCCCGGAATATCGGCCATGACGAAGCTGCGCCCGGGTCCGACTGTGACCACCCCTAAGTTCGGATACAGCGTGGTAAACGGATAATCGGCCACTTTGGGTCGAGCCGAGGACACGGCGCGAATCAGCGTGGACTTGCCCGCATTGGGCAGTCCCAGCAATCCCACGTCGGCGATCAATTTCAACTCGAGCATGAGCTCTCGTTTCTCGCCGGGCAGGCCCAACCCCGCTTTGCGGGGCGTGCGATTGGTACTGGATTTGAACCGCGTGTTGCCCCAGCCGCCCTTGCCGCCCTTGGCCACCAGCAGCGTCTGGCCTTCCACGGCCAGATCGCCCAGTTGCTCGCCGGTCTCTTTATCCAGGACGACCGTACCGACCGGAATGGACACGTAGACGTCATCGCCGCCGTGCCCCGTGCAATCGTTGCCGCTGCCGCCCTCGCCGTTCTTGCCCTTGTAGAGGCGCGAAATGCGGAAGTCCGCCAGCGTATTCATGCCCTCGACCGCTCTCAAGTAGACGCTTCCGCCCAGTCCCCCGTCGCCGCCATCCGGACCGCCGAACGGCGCAAATTTCTCGCGACGAAAACTCACGCAGCCGCGGCCGCCGTTGCCGGCTTCGACCCTGAGTTTGGCTTCATCGACGAATTTCATGAGAACGACACCCGTAAAACTAAAAAAGGGGGACAGGTTGCGGCCTGACCCCCTTCACTTCCAGCGAACCGGCGAGCGCTGCGGCCCGCCCGCGCTTTATTTCGAGATGACGTTCACGTAGGTGTGCTGCTGCGCGCCGCGGACGCGAAACTCCACCGTGCCGTGAGCCGTGGCGAACAACGTGTGATCGGTGCCGATACCGACGTTGACGCCGGGACGATAGACCGTGCCGCGCTGACGGATGAGGATGTTGCCCGCGAGCACATCTTCACCGCCATACTTCTTGACACCCAGACGCTTCGAATGCGAATCGCGGCCGTTTCGAGTGCTGCCGCCGGCTTTTTTATGTGCCATTTAAAGGATCTCCTGCGAAAACTTAAGCGACGATCGACGTGATCTTCACGTCGGTGTACGGCTGCCGATGAGTCTTCTCACGCTTGTAGTGCTTGCGCCGACGAAATTTGACGATGCGAACCTTGTCGCCCTTGCCGTGGCTTTCGACGGTGGCGACGACCTTGGCGCTGCCGACATAGGGCGCGCCGATCGTCACGGAGGCACCGGCGCCCACCAGCAGCACCTGATTGAATTCGACACTGGCGCCCTGGTCCGCATCGAGTTTCTCGATACGAACGACAGCACCTTCTTGGACGCGGTACTGTTTACCGCCCGTGGCAATCACGGCATACATGGTTTCAACTCCAGCTGGACGGCCTTAAGGGGGCCGCAAAAGAGCCGCGAATTGTACGACCCCACCGGCCGAAAATCAAACTACGACTGAGGCTTAGCGACCAGGGCGTCGCCCCAGCCACGCCTTTCTTAGGTACCATGCCGTATTCCTTTGGGCGCTTCATGACACTAGAACAGATTCGAGAACTCGTCGCCGCCGATTTTGAGGCCGTTGACCGGGTCATCAAACGTCGACTGCATAGCCAAGTAGCTCTCGTCGACCAAGTTGCCACCTACATCATTTATGCGGGCGGGAAGCGTTTACGCCCTCTTTTGGTGCTTCTGGCCGCCCGCGCCTGCGGCCACGGCGGCGAACAGCACGTCGATGCCGCCGCCATCATCGAATTCATCCATACCGCGACCTTGCTGCACGACGATGTGGTCGATGGCTCCTCCTTGCGGCGCGGCCGCAAGACGGCGAACGAGGTGTTCGGCAATCCGGCCAGCGTCCTGGTGGGCGATTTCCTGTATTCCCGCTCGTTCCAGATGATGGTGACGCTGAATCGCATGCCCATCATGGAAATCATCGCCGACGCCACCAACGCCATTTCCGAGGGCGAAGTGCTGCAACTCATGAACGCGCACGACCCCAACACCACCGAAGCGCGCTATATCGACGTGATTCAGCGTAAAACCGCCCGGTTATTCCAGGCCGGAGCTCAGATCGGCGCCGTCCTGAGCGACGCGCCGCCCCATATCGAAGAATCGTTGGCGCGCTACGGCCGGCATATTGGCACCGCCTTCCAACTGGTCGACGACGCGCTCGATTACCAGGCGGACGAAGCCAGTCTCGGGAAGCACTTGGGCGATGACCTGGCAGAGGGAAAACCCACCCTCCCGCTGATTTATGCCATGCAGCACGGCAGCGAGACGCAGCGCGAGATGATCCGCCACGCCATCGAAAACGGCGGCCTTGGCCAGCTCGACGAAATCACTCGCGCCGTTGCAAGCCTCGGGGGGCTTGCGTACACTGCGCGCCTCGCTCAAAGCGAGGCAGATCAGGCGCTTGCCGCGCTGGCCCCCCTTCCGGAGACCGTATTCAAGGAAGGTTTGAGCGAACTGGCCAAGTTCGCTGTGGCACGCAAGCACTAGGGTCCGCGGCCGAATTCGGGGTGTAGCTCAGACTGGTAGAGCGCGTGGTTCGGGTCCACGAGGTCGCAGGTTCGAATCCTGTCTCCCCGACCAATAAATCCTGATCTTGACATTCGCGCCGGCGATCTCAAGCGAGTGCGAAACTTACTGAACGAAATAGTGGCGGCTCAATAGCGCCCCGACTTTCGCGTAGCGTGCTTCCAACTGGGCCTTTGTCGTCTCCAAGAACTTCCTGAGCGCCGGGTCGGTTTCGCGCCCCACCATCACGCCGGTAAGATGACGTTGCTCGTTGAGCGAGTTGTAAAACATGAGTAGCGCCTCCCGCTCGAATTCGGTACCGGTCTTGCCAATGAGCGGGGCGAAGTCCTTGGCCATGTCTTCGCCAATGGCTTTACGCTCGTCGCCCTCGATCTCAGACATTGCAGCCACGTCGATGCGCATGGCGGGATATTGCTTGGATAGTCGCCGCATGGTGTCGGCCAGCTGCTGGTAATAGCTGACCAGATCATTGGTAAGCCGCCCCATTTCTTCAGGTTTCTCCTTGAACATGAAGATCCACTTTAGCTTGGGAATGCCATCGGCCTCTTGGTAAAGCAAGCTGTAGCCGATGGACAGCTGCGCACGCGGCGCGTTTTTGTCGGGGATAGGCCTTTTGGCATCACGCAATTGGCTACAAGCCGCGAGGGTCAGCAATAGTGTTGTTGCGACGGTGCGCAGCAGAGTAGATCGCCGGACCGCATACCGCGTTTTAATTTGCATCGGCCGCCTGTTCCCCCAAAACGCTATCGGTTGCGTTTTGCCTCGAGCGCCTCGAGCTCGGCTTTGAGCGCCGCCGCTTTGGCCGTGGCTTGCTCATTGGCAACGTTTGCGTTCGCGACCTCACGGTTACGTGCCGCCATCTCGATTTGCGCTCGTTCGACCTGGCCTGCCGCAACGCGTGTGTCGTCGGCTTTCGCGGATGCTTTGAGCTCGGCGAGGCGCGCCGTCTGCGAGGCAAGATACGCGGGTTGCGCAACCGCGGCGTCATCATGATGCATGGCCGCCGATTCGGCGATCGCGAGCTGTGTTTTGGCGGCCTCTAAATCCAACGCCGCATACAGAGGCACATTGGGGTCGGCAGCGGTCGACTGCACGGCGCTGCGCGCGCTCTGGAGCGCCGCGTTCGGCACCGGCGTCGACACGCAGGAGGCCACGAGGAATGCGGCGGACAATCCGCTCAGTACTTTAGCGATCATGCCCAGTCCTCATTGCGTCGGCTGAGTGCTGCGCATCGATTCGCTTCGAAGCGCCTGCATGCTGGTATCGAATTCCGCCGCGGCCGCATGTGAATGCTGTTGTACGGCACTCGCCTCCGCGACCTGGGCGTCGATATTCGCCTGCTCCGCCATCGCGGAGGCCGTCTTCAAATCGTGGTCGGCCAGCGCCTTTTCTGCACGCGCCAGTTTGTCGCGCGCGGTCGCAAGTTCCACCGGCGCCAATTGCGGCGCCCCCGATTGCTCCGCATGTTGCAGCGACGCCTTCGCTACGGCAATCTTCTCATCGGCCACCGGGTTGGCAGCTTGGGCCGCCCAACTCGTCGACAGCGCGGCCAGCAGAGTCGCCGCTCGCAGATCCCAAATCAGAGTTTTCATAAGCATTCCCGCTCTTTGTTGACGCAAATACCTTCTCGTAGGGGCGACTGTGCGGCCGGCGCCCCAGGGAACGCGTAGGCGGCTCGATCGAGTTTACGTAGGATAAGTGGGCGACATGGCGCATGCGGCGGGCGCCCAGAGTATCTCGCGCGTGGCGGATCCCAACACCTTAACCGTCTCGAGCGTCGGGGTTTGCGGCGGCGGCGAAGAACTTCTAACGCCGCGCCGCCTTCACCGCCGCCGGCGACACGGCATCCTTGTAACGATTGCCGAAATGCGTACGCACGTAATTGATGACGTTCGCGATCTGCTCGTCGGAGAGTTCTTCGCCGAACGACGGCATGGCTCGCTGGCCATTCAGCACCACGGTGATCGGATAGATCCCCGCAACCAGGCGCACGTTGTCGGCGAGCGCCGGATAAGCGCCGGCGCCCGCCGCACCTTTCGCGTCCGGCATGTGGCAGCCCTGGCACAGGCCGCGGTACAAATCCTCTCCGGTCTGCTGACGGTAACCGCCCGCATAAATCTCCTGCGCGCGCACGACGCCGATCAACGCCGCCGCCAGAGCCACCGGAGCCACCATCGCCGACAATGCCTTGATGCGCGGTTTCATATCCCTCCCGAATCCCGTGACCACCCTAACCCGCCATGACTCGTTGATGAAGGCGCCTGACCGCGTCGAGCGAGGACAGCAACGCGCCTTCCTGCCACGCCGGCAGGCGCGATGCGTGTTCGCCGGCCAGCACGATTCGCCCGTCGAACGCGCACAGGTTGTCGAAATGCCGCGCGCGCAGCTCCTCGGTCCAATGCCCCGCACATCCCAAGGTCCATGGCACGCGATGCCAGGCCACCGCGACGCCGTGCTGAAATTCGGCCGGATATTGCGGATGAATCTGCGTGCCGTACTCGACGGTTTTCTTGATGCGCTCTTCGGGCGACATCGCCGCATATTGAAACGAGTTCGCGCCGAAGGTGTAGGCGCCCAGCAACACGCCCGGCCCGTCGTCGAAGAAGCGGGTGTTGGGATAGCCGATGAGCGCGTTCGGCATGTCGGTGAAACTGATGCCGCCGTAGATGCTCTCGTCCTGTTCCCAGAAACGGCGCTTGAACTGCAATCCGACCTTGACGGCCGAATCGTAGTACAAGGCATCGATCGCGCTCTTCATCGGTGCGCCCACCGTCATCGGAATCTGGCTCAAAATGGAGGCCGGAATGGTGCAGATGCAGTATTGAGCCTGCGCGGTTTTGACCGGCCCGCCGGCCTTGGCATCTCGATAGGCGACGGTAACCCCGCGCTCGTCCTGCTTGATGTCGGTCACTTTCGCGTTGTACCGGATGAGATCGCCCAACTCTCGCCCGAACGCCTTGCCGATCATTCCCATGCCGCCGACCGGCTGAAAAATCGTGCTCTGGAATTCATAGACGTGGCCCGCGGCGATGGCCCTCCACAGCATCGATTGCATCAGATCATGCAGAGCGACGGGGTCTGACGGGGTGGGTTGCGACGTGGTACCGCCGCCGGGATCCGACACCCAACCGCGCCGCTCGCTGGTCAAGAATCCTTTCTTGTATTCGTAGTTCTTGTCGAGCGCTCCCCAGGCGCGCATGGCGTCGAGCAGGACTTCCCGATCCTCGCGGCTCACGGTTCGATCGAGGTGGCTCTGGTTGGTCGCCTTCGCGAGCAGCTCCGCCACATGCCCGTTGAAGTCGGCCTGCACCTCGCGGTAGCGCTGCGGCTTGCCGGCGAAAGCCTTCGATGAATGCATGTACGCGGCGTAGTTCACCTGCGTAAAGGGTTCCAGCGCGACCTTGAGGCGCTTGCAATAATCGAGCAACGCCCGATGGTGGTACGGCATGCGCCACGGCCCCGGGTTCAGGTACAGGCCCTCGGAGAATTGAACGTGCTGGGTAAAACCGCCCAGCTCCGTATACGTGTCGCCGCCATGGAGCGACCAGTTGCGTCCGCCGGGCCGATCGTTGTATTCGAGCACTTGGACCTTGTAGCCCGCATTGCGCAACTCCAGCGCGGCGGACATGCCGGCCATGCCCGCCCCCAGAATCAACACCGTAGCCCCTTTCGGATCCCCCTTCAGTTCCACCGGGCCGGTGTAGCCGGATTCGCCCGCATGGCCCAGTTCCGTCATCGCCTGATACATGACCGCGCTGCCGGCAACCGCGCCGATCAGCTTGAACAGAGATCGCCGGTTCATCGGCACCGCAACTTTGTTGAGCACTAGTGTATGTCCCTCCGCTGTATCGTCGAAGGTATACCACGAAGCATAGGCACGCGGTTTTGAAATTTGAGGCCACCGTGCCGGTGCACGGAGTGATAACCTTTTGCACCACTCAAATCGAGCATCCATGCGGGAAACCAATCCTCGATCGTCCGGCGGGTTGCACCACAGCCTGAAGCGGCGTCACATGACGATGATTGCGCTCGGCGGCGTCATCGGCGCCGGCCTGTTCGTCGGCAGCGGGGTCGTCATCAAGGCCGCGGGGCCCGCGGCAGTCCTGTCCTTCGTGCTGACCGGACTGCTCGTGGTACTGGTGATGCGCATGCTCGGCGAAATGGCGGTAGCCCTGCCCGCGGTGGGCTCGTTCTACGAATACTCGCGGCTCGCATGGAGCGACCGGCCGCGCGTGGCCGAACTGGCCGGTTTTCTGACGGGCTGGATGTACTGGTATTTCTGGGTCATCGTCGTGGCGCTGGAGGCCGTGGCCGGCGCCGGATTGGTGCGGTTTTGGATGCCCGACGTACCGGCATGGTGCATCAGTCTGAGTTTGCTGCTGTTGCTCACATTGACGAATCTCGTCTCGGTGCGATCGTTCGGCGAGTTCGAATTCTGGTTCGCCTCCATCAAAGTGGCGGCCATCGTGACCTTTCTGGTGCTCGCCGGCGCCTATGTCGCCGGGCTGTGGCCCGGTGTGGCCCCGAGCATCGCCAATCTCACGACGCACGGCGGTTTCGCGCCCAACGGCATACTGCCTGTTTTGACGGGCGCCGTGGCGGCCACCGGCTTCTATTTCGGCGCCGAGATCGTGACCATCGCCGCGGCGGAGGCAGCCGAACCCGCAAAAGCCGTCGCCAAGGCCACCAACTCGGTGATCTCGCGCGTCCTCCTCTTCTACGTGGGTTCGATTCTCCTGGTGGTGTGCCTGGTGCCGTGGAATTCGACCGGCATCGCCACGCCCTACGTCAGCGCCTTGAGCGCCATGGGTATTCCCGCCGCTGCGCAAATCATGAACGCGGTGGTGCTCACCGCGGTGCTGTCGGCACTGAACTCGGGACTGTATGCGTCGTCGCGCATGCTGTTCGCGCTCACCCGGCGCGGCGACGCGCCGCAGGGTCTCGCCAAGCTCAGCCGCAATGGCGTGCCGTCGCGCGCCATGCTGCTGGGCACGCTGTTCGGCTACGGCACCGTGGTCATGTCGTATGTCGCGCCCGATACGATATTCGCGTTTCTCGTGAATTCCTACGGAACGGTGGCGATCTTCGTCTATCTGCTGATCGCATTGTCGCAACTGAAGTTGCGCGCGCGATTGGAAAGAGAAGATCCGTCACGTCTGCTGCTGCGGATGTGGGCCTATCCCTATCTGACCTATCTGGCGATCGCCGGCATGCTCGGCATACTGCTCGCGATGGCCTTCATTCCGGACCAGAGAACGCCGCTCGTCTTCGGCTTGTTGAGCCTCGGCATCCTGCTGGTGGGATTCGGCGCGCGCGAGCGCTTCGGACGCAGGACCGCTCCGGCGACGCTTGCGTCGGAGGCCCACAGTTACCAAGAGTTGTGACGCAGGTCCGCCATGCATTTCAGCGATTCGGCGACTCGTTCGAGCGTAAGATCGATCAACGCGTCGGTGTGAGCGGTCGACAGATATAACTTGGCGCTCATATTCGTGATGACGCCGCGCCTCAGCAACTCGCGCCCGAGCCGCTCTTTGATGGCAGTATTTTCCGTGCGCGCCGAGCGATAGTCGTGGATGGGCGAGGCGGTAAAGTAGAGGTTGAGCATGGAGGCCATGCCGAGCGTTTGCACCGGCAGGTGCATCTCGGCGCACAGCTCCGACAGTCCGCCCCGCAATCGATCGCCCGCTGCCTGCAAACCCTCATAGACCCCCGGCCGCCGCAATTCCTCGAGCGTCGCAAGGCCTGCGGTGGCGGCGATGGGATTGCCGTTGAGCGTGCCGCTGATGTACACGTAGCCGGGACCCCGCCTTCTCGGGTTGGCCTGTTCCAGGAGTTCGCGCGGCCCGACGACGGCAGCCAGGGGAAAGCCGCCGCCGATGATCTTGCCGAAGCACGTGAGGTCGGGCACGACGCGATAGATCGAGGTCGCGCCGCCGTACGCGACTCGAAATCCGGTCACGACCTCGTCGAACACCAGGAGTATCCCCAGCCTGCGGGTTGCTTCGCGAAGTCCCTCCAGAAAGCCGGGGAGCGGGTCGATGAGCCGGTTGCCGGGTTCCACGATGACCGCCGCCAACTCGTCGCGATGCGTGTCGAGCAGCTCCAGCGTGCGTTGCAAATCGTTGTACGGGGCGATCAGGACTTCACGCTGCAACACCGCCGGTATACCCGCGCTATCGGGGACAGCCGCCGGAAAAGCGGCCGGCACCGACGGCGTGGTACTCATCATCGCGTAGTCGTGATGTCCGTGATAGCCGCCCTCGAATTTGAGAATCTTGCTTCTGCCCGTGGCGGCTCGGGCAAGGCGCAATGCAAAGAAAGTAGCCTCCGAGCCCGAACTCGTGAACTTGAGCATCTCGGCCCAACCCGTGGCTGCCACGATGGTCTCGGCCAGCCGTACCGCCGCCTCGTTGACCGCGTAGAATTGCGAGCCCGAGTCCAGCTGCGCGCGCACCGCGGCCACCACGGCCGGATGCGCATGGCCCAGAATCATGGGTCCGGAGCCCAATAAATAATCGATGTACTCGCGGCCGTCGGTATCGTACAACGAGGCTCCCGAACCTCGGGTGATCACCGTCTCCTCTCCCGACGGCAGCGCGAACGAGCCGAGCGAACCGCCGGGCAATACCTGGTGCGCGCGCCGCACCCAGTCTGAATCCGTCATCGGATGGACGCGGACAACGCGTCGAACGAAACGAATCCCGCCATCCCCCAACGCGATCCCATCAACGAATGCGCCGGCGCCAAGAACGTGCTCATTGCTGCCCCTCCTTTTTGCCCCATATCCTAGTTCAAGTAAGCGCGGCCGTGCCGAACGGCAGCAAATCGGCGCAGATCTGCGTGGCGCCGTTTCGCGCCGCTAGTCGATGCTCCCGATCTTGTATGCCAGCCACGCAAATGCCGTCTGCTGCGCCCGGCGCAGGGTCACCGGGCTATGCCGTGCGTCGCCATGCAGACGCCCCAGATAGTCGGAAGCGCCGATGCTCCATCGCGACGAGATCTCATACGTCGCGAGACCATTCCAATGCACATCGACCACACCGGCCTGCGCCGTATAAACCGGTAGCGGCGACACGGCTGCCTGCGCCGGCGTGATCGTGAAAAACGTCCGCATGTACCGCGCATCGGCCCAGGTCATCCCCGGACCCACGCTTATCAAGGACTTGGGAACCAAGGGCGTGCTGAACCAGATGTTCGACTGAGCGAGCGTACCCTGATGTCCGCCGGTCACGTCGGTAGCGACGTTCGCATCGCCCGTCACGAAGGAAACGGTCTTGGTGGCAAACCACTTCAGGCGGGCCGTCTCCTTGATGTCGCGCAGATCGTGGAAGCGCGCATCGTCCCTCGCTCTTCGTTCGGTCAGGTCATATTCGAGCGCCGCACCGAGTTGGGTGCCGGCGCTCTTGAACGCATAAACGCCCAGCAGATCCGTAGCGCTGGTGTAGAGCCGGTCCGCGTATTCGGCGTCGACGAACGGCAACAGCAACTCTCGCGTCCGGCGAGCCCCCGGGTAGCTGGGCTCGGAATAAAACCCGGGACCTAAAACGAGGTGATCGCCGCCGGCAGGCGGCTCATCCGCGGCACAGGCCCCGAACGCCAGGCTCAGACACCACGCGCCGACCCAACTCCGCGGGAAATGCGCAATTCTGCGGCCGGCTCCGGCGGTGGGTTTCGTCCAACTCTGGGTCATGTCATGGAAAAAGCTCATCATTTCAAATGAAATGCGCCTGGCTCTCCTTGTCGAGCTGGCGCGCCAGCACTTCGCGCAAGGTGTGGACTCGCAGCGGCTTGTCCAAGATTTCAGAGATCCCCAGATCGTTGGCGAGCCGGTCGATTCCGGCATCGCGATGGCCGGTCATCAGAATGATCGGCATCCGCGGCGCGACCTCGCGAACCAGTTTCGCGAATTCCATGCCGCCCAAGGGCTGCATGCGCTCGTCCGTCAATACTGCGTCGAATCGGTTGGGATCGTGCCGGAGCGCCTCGATCGCGGCGCGCGCATCGGAGAAGCCGACCGGCTCGTAGCTCAAGGAGGCCAGCAGTTCCTCCGTCAGCGCCACCAGTTCTCGCTCGTCATCGACGACCATGATCGTCTCGCCCGCGCCGCTCTCGAGCCGCGCCTGCCTCATGGCAACCTCCGCGATGTCGGTACTTGGCCAATAGACCGCCATGTGCGTGCCCAGTCCAAGCCGGCTGTCGACGTCCAGCGCACCGTTCATCCGCAAGATCACGTTCCTCACGACCGTGAGGCCGATACCCGTGCCATGGGTTGGCTGGCGGGTGGTATAGAACGGCTCGAAGATCGATCCAATCTGGTCCTCGGCGAGCCCGATGCCGGAATCGATGACCGACACGCAAACCCATCGGCCCGGAATCAGGCGACCCAGCGCAAGTGCGCGCGGCTCCTGAACATCGAGCGTCTCCAAGCGTATTTGGAGCGTTCCGCTCAACGGCATTGCATGAACCGCGTTCGAGCACAGATTCATCACGACTTGATGAATCTCGGTGGCATCCCCGAGGATTGCGGCATCGGGGGCCAATAGGTCGAGATTCAAGTCGATCGACGCCGGCAAGGTCGCCCGGACCTGCTGCGACACCTCGACGATGATGGGCGCGATGCGCGTCGGCCGATAGACCAAACTGCGGCGCGGATCGAACGTCAGCACCCGCCGCACCAACAGGCGAGCGCGTTCCGTCGCCGCCAGCAGCCGATCGACATTTGCGAGCAACGCTGGCTCCTCCGCCATTTCGCGGGTCAATTCCGCATAGCCGACGATCGCGGTCAGCACATTGTTGAAATCGTGAGCCACCGACGCCGCGAGAAAGCCCAGCGCGTCGACGCGCTGAATCGCGGCCAGTTCCTGCTCGAGCCGATGCCGCTCTTGATCCGTGTGTTCCTGGCGCTGCAACGCGGCACGCAGCGCGATCAGCAGGATGGCGGCGAGTACCGCCAATGTCAGCGTGCGCGCCGCGCTGCTGCGTTCCTCCTGGATCCAGGGCTGCAGAACGCTCGAGCGCGAGCGCGAGACTTCGACCACGATGGGATACCCCTCGACCCGCTGCGATATCTCGATCCGTTCTCGTCCGTCGACGACCGGATGATTGATCCGCTCGTTCGATCGCGTGTCGCCGGGGTGAGAGCCGTCGGTTTGCCGGTTGCCGGGGCGCCAGCCGCTCGATTGCGGTTCTCCCGCGCGCGAGATGCCGTGGTCCCGCCCGCTCCTCGGAAACTCCACCAGCGTGATTCCATCGTCGCGTGCCAGGCGAATCGAGGTGTCCGGCGTGACGTTCACGCCGGCGTAGAACCCCGCAAGGTATTCGAACGCCACCCGCGCGAGGACGACGCCGGCGAACGTGCCGTCGGCGGAATCGACTCGCCGGCTCAGGGCAAATGTCTGCGCGCCATCGCTCGCCGTCTGAGGCTTGTCGATGTACACCCTGTCGTCGCTCGCGTGCGCCGGTATCGCGAAAACATCGAGGCCCTGCAAGCTGCGCTCGGCGCCGCGTTCGTCGCGCGTGCGGGCGCGCAACCGGCCGTCCGCGCCCACCAGCGCCGCCGAGGAGACGAACGGCAGGCTCGCGATCCGCGCGTTCAGGCGCGCGCTCATCGATTGCTCGCCGGCCGACCTGCCGTCCGTGGATACGATCCATGCCGCATAGTCGGACAGCACGACGTCGACTTCCTGCACCAGGCGTTCGGTCTGTTCCGTCAATGCGCGGCTCAGCGCCACTTGTATGTGCTCGTTGTCGAGGACCACCCTGCGATAATCCTGCCACGCCTCGTAGCTGTCGGCCGCGATGATGAGCACGATCAGCGCCACGCCGGCAACGGTGACCCAACGGCGCAGCGCCGTCGTCTCGCGGCTTGCCGGCGCAATCCCCGGCGATTTGCTCGAAGGCCGGGGTTTCACCGCAAGACGCTGACCGTCGCATTGAATATGTACCCGGCGCCGCGCTCCGTCGTCAGCAATGTCGGGTTCGACGGGTCCGCCTCGATCTTGCGGCGCAGACGCAGAATGGTGACATCGATGGACCGGTCGTACACTTCCAGACTATGCAGCCGTGAACGCTCCAACAGTTGATCGCGGCTGAGCACGCGCTGCGGGGCGGACAGAAACGCGCACAGCAGACTGAATTCACTGTTGGTGAGCGGGATGAGGTGTCCGCCCGCCGACGTCAAACGATGCAGCCGCAGATTGAGTTCCCAACCGACGAAGCGGTAGGCGCGCGTCTGCTCATCCGCAGAGACGACCGCAGCGGCCGCCTGGGCGCGCCGCAGCAGCGCTCGGATGCGCGCCAGCAATTCGCGCGGGCTGAACGGCTTCGTGACGTAATCGTCGGCCGCCAATTCGAGCCCCATCACCCGGTCCGCCTCGTCGGACTGGCCGCTCAAGATCAAGATGGGCACCTGGGAGATTTCCCGCACGCGCCGTGCCAACTCGAGCCCGTTTTCGCCGGGCAACCGTAGATCGAGCAGCAGCAGATCGACCGGCTCGCTGCCGAGAACCGACAGCATCTCCTTGCCTCTGGCGACGACGCTCACACGATAGTCCTGGGCGCTCAAGTAATCCCGCAAAACCTTGCGGATATCCGCGTCGTCGTCCAGCGCGAGAATGTGCGGAGCAATGTAATCCATGGGCCGATTCTATACTCGGACCCGTGAAATAGGTCGGATCGGGCTGCCGTACCGGCCACGCCTCCATGGCATTCCCTTTCAATTGAAATGCGGGGCGACGAAACTGACATCGTTGCACGACGGCTGCCGGCCATGATTGGCGGTCTTGCCAATGACAGGTACCGGATGGCGCAGGTTCCACGCACATTTCTGATCACCGGCGCGACCGGCTTCCTCGGCGGTGCGGTCGCGGTCGCCGCGCTGCGTTCCGGCTACGGACACCAGCTGCGCCTGCTCGCGCGCGGCTCGGCCGAAGGCTCGCCGCGCAAACGTCTCATCGAGAATCTGCGCCGCCTCGGGGCGACCAACGCCGAACTGCATTCTCTCGGAGAGGATTTCATACTCGAGGCCGATTTGGGCGCGCCCGCCTCGTTCGAGGGACACCCGTCGCTGGCGTGCGTCGAACGGGTGATTCATGCCGCGGCGTTGCCGACCTTTTCCAACAACCCCGCCATTCCCACGGTCAATGTGGACGGTACGCTGGCCCTCGCGCATGCATTGACGCCGTCCGTATTGAAACGCTTTCTCTTCGTGGGCACTGCCATGGCGGTGGGCCCATCGATGGGCCGCGGAGCGTTGATCGAGGAGACCGACCAGCTCGCCGAACGCCACGATCATTTGGTGCCTTACACCGCCTCGAAGGCGGAGGCCGAGCGGCGCTTGCGATTGGAGCTCCCCGATCTTCCGTTGGTCATCGCGCGTCCATCGATCATCGTCGGGCATACCGAACTCGGCGTCTCACCCTCGCAAAGCATATTCTGGGTGTTCCTCGTTGGTCATATGCTCGGCGCATTCACGTGCGATCTGGAGGACTCCATCGATGTGGTTCCCGTCGACTGGTGTGCAAATGTGTTGTTGACCCTCGCGACGCGCGAAGTCTTGGAACATGATCTGTATCACATCTCGGCGGGCAAGGAATCGAGCGTGACCATCAGCGCGCTCGATCAGGTGCTCGCCGTCGCTCGGCGGGTCGCGCCGATGGCGGCCAATTATCGCCGGATCGGCGGTTCGGAAATCGTACGCACGATGTCTCGTATGCGCGAGATCGCGCCGGGCGCGAATCGGCGCTTGCTGCTGCGGGCGATGCAGCTCTACGGCGGCTTCGCCGAATTGAACTACGTGTTCGACAACAACCGTTTGCGCAGCGAAGGCATGTCTGCATCGCCGCCCTTCACCAGCTATCTGCCGCACTGCGTCGAGACGGCGCGCGGTATTTCGATCGCCGACCAGATGAAGTGGGATTTCAAATAACGCGCTTGTCGCTCGACACCATGTCCGGCCTGAACACGCGGTACTTGTTGCGTCCGTCGGATTTGGCCTGGTACATGGCGATGTCCGCGTAGCGCAGCAAGGTTTCGGCATCCGCCGCGTCGCCCGGGAAACTCGCGATGCCGATGCTCGCGCTCATCTGCAAGAACTGGCCGCCGATGTCGTAGGGTGCCTCGAACGCCTGAATGACTTTGTCCGCGCACACCGTGGCGTCCTGGGCATGCGCAACATCGGCCAGCACGATGATGAATTCGTCGCCGCCGTAACGACTCACCGTATCGGAACTGCGAACGCAGGTGAGCAGCCGCCGTGCGACCGCCTGCAGCAGCAGATCGCCCATGGTATGACCGAGCGAATCGTTCACGGGTTTGAAGCGGTCCAAGTCGACGAACAGCAGCGCCGAGGAGTTGCCGGAGCGGTGCGCCCGTGCGATGGCTTGATGAAGCCGATCCGCGAACAACGCGCGATTCGGCAAGTCCGTCAAATTATCGTGCAGCGCTACCCGGGCCAATTTCTCGGACAGATCGCGTGCCGTCGTCACGTCATGGGCCACCATGACGGCGCCGATGACGCCGCCGTGCTTGTCGTGAATGGGCGATGCGGAATCCTCCACCGCGATCTCGACGCCGTCCCTCCTGATGAGAACGCATGCGGCGTGCAGGCCGACGGTGCGATTTTCGATGATGGCTTGCATGGTCGGACACGGAATGTGTTCGCGGGTGGTCGAGTCGACCAGGAAAAATATCTCATCGAGCATCCGCCCGGAGGCCTCGGCCTGCGTCCAGCCGGTCATCTTCTCCGCAACGACGTTCAGAAAACTCACCCTGCCGCGAAAATCCGTGCTGATGACCGCATCGCCGATCGAGTTCAAGGTGACCTGGGCGCGCTCCTTTTCCTCGAACAACGCTTCGGCGTTGGCCAGCAGCGTCTCTTCGCTGGTTTGCAGCGCAAGTTCGGCCGCACGGCGGTGCGTGATGTCGCGGAACACCGTGATTCCGCCGGAGAACGACGCCGCCGCGTCGCGCACGGCAGCTACGCTATATTCGACGACCACGGGCCGCCCGCCGGCACCTACCAACACCGCATGCAGCAGCGTTCGTGAGGCATCTTCGGTTCGCTTGATGGAATCCATCACCGCTTCGACCGCGGTGCCCGAGTCCGCATGCACGATCGAAAACACGGTGGATAGCGGCAGACCCAGCGCATCGGATTGGCGCCATCGGGTGAGCGCTTCCGCGGCAGGATTCATGTAAGTCACCCTGCCTGACGCGTCGGTGCTGATGACCGCGTCACTGACCGATGCAAGTGCCAGCGCGAGATGCGCGGGACCCGTCGGCGAGTCTTTCATACAACACACCGCACTTCCTGGATGCCTGGAGTCATGGCCCGGCAGCCTAGCAAATTTCTTGGCGGCGCAGAGCCCGGAACGCGGCTCGAGCCTGCCAATTGACAGCCGCCGTGGTTATCGATGCCGTATTCGGCGGATTCGTCGCAGGACTGACCTGCCGTAGACTGCTTCCTGTTGCATTCGTGCAACATCCGAGCGAGACTGAGTCGTGCCACTTGCAGCCAAAAACAACTTGGATGAGCTCTACGCGAAGCAGCGCATCGTGCAGCGGGAGGCGGAGCGGCTCGAGCAGGAACGCGATGCGTTGGATCCGTCGGGACCGGACGCGGACCGATGTTATATTTTGGATCTGGAGAGCAGGGCGCTTTGGGAAGAATCGACCAAACTCGGGTCGACGATCTCCGATATTCTGGAAAGGGACCTGCAACGCTAGGCCGGGCGGTCAGTGAGTCCATACAGCGCATGCCGTGTAAGAAAGCGCTGATGGTCGATGGGCGACAATGCGACGTGGGCTCGATGACATGATGGTGCCGTGGGGCTGACGTGACCGAAACGAGCGTTTTTCAGCGACGGCGCAATGTCGAATGCCCCAATTGCGGACTGGTTCAGGGGGAACTCGACTGCAGGCGCCACGAAATCACCACCTGCTGCCGATGCGGCACCCCATTTGCCCGCCGCACGGCAAAAAGTCTGGACGCGACGTTGGCGATCGCGCTGACCATTTTGCTGCTGCTCATTCCGGCGGTATCGCTCCCGTTCCTGACGACATCGGCATTCGGCGCCACGCGCACGAGCCGCAAGCTCGCCGCCATAGAAGCCTCTGGCCTGGCTTGGTGTGGTCGATTCCGCTGGCCGCGCTGATCGTCGTCGGCTACCTCGGCATTCATGCCTTTACGCGACGCGGAGAGGTGGTCACGGTGACGTTCCGGCGCGCCGCCGATGCCCGCCCGAACGACACCAAGGTTTTGCATCAAGGCGTGGAAATCGGTCACTTGGTGAGGATCCTGCCCAACGCGGATGGACGCCGTCTCGACTTCCAGCTGAGACTGTTTCCGGAGGCCAAACCAGGCCTCAACGGCAATGCGCGTTTCTGGCTCATCGGCGCAAGTCCCAACTTCGCCGATCTGAGCTCCATCAAAGCGGTGGTGTCGGGGATCGCCATCGGCTACGCGCCGGGTGAAGGCGGCACGCCGACGACCACGTTCGAGGGATTGGACAAGGCTCCCACGGTCCTGCCCAGCGATCGCGGTACGCGCTACGTGCTCACCGCTCGCACCTTGGGCTCCATTCGGGAAGGCTCCGGATTGCTGTTTCACGGGCAACCCATCGGCAAGGTGACCGAGGTGCAATTCAACGGCGCCAGCGGCTTCCACCTGGAAGTGTTCGTGTTCCAGCCCTACGACCGCCTGCCAGAGCGCGCCCACGCGCCTCTATACGCTGTACGGCATCGCACCCGCGAGCGGCCGCACAACCTACGCCGGACCTCCCATCCGGATCGACGCCGTGCATGTGCCCCCCGCTCTGGATCGCATTGAAGTCGTGGATAACGTCGCACCGGGGGAACTCAAGATCAGCAACCTCGACCATTGGTCCGCACCGCTCGGGCAAGTGGCCCGCCAGGCGCTGTCCGCCGATATGGTGGCGCGGCTGCCTGAAGGACGGGTGATATTTCCACATCTCGGCAAGCCCGAGGGGGCACTCGGCATCAACGTGGATGTGCTCGATGTCAAGTCCGATTCGCGAGGGACGTCGATGCAGGCAAGTTGGGTCGTGACGCCGGCGGGTGCCCCGGTTCATTCGGCCGGCAGCATCCTGACGCTGCGAATCGACCAGCCGGGGACCGGTGCCGCGGCAACGGCACAGGCGCTGAGCGTGCTGCTCGGCCAACTCGCCGATCGGATCGCCGCCGACCTTTGAACCGGTTGGAGCCGTCGCCTGGCACGCCGCCCGGCCGCATACCCGTTTGCCTGCCGTAGCGCCGGGCACGCCGACCGGTCATCCGACCCATTCTCCCGTTGCACTACCGACCTGGGCCGCCGGCCCCGCCGCTTCCTGCCGCACCGACGGCCCGCTTTCCGGCCGCCACCGCTCCCGCACGCATCGACGGTCCGCCTTTTGCCCAGTCGGCTGCCGCACCGTCGAACAATCGCTGACACCACCATGGCCGCCTGTTGGGCACCTCCGTGGCGGGCCGCGGCGCGAGCCTGACTTGCGCGATACGACCATAAGATATCTAATAGGTCATCAGGTTGACGTATAGGTGAAGTCGTGATGGAACACGTGAATTCGACGACGCAATTGGGGCAGTTCTACTCCGTCACGCAGCTGGCGAATCACCTGGGGGTCACCGCCCGCGCGGTCCGCTTCTATGAGGACAAGGGACTCATCTCGCCGCGCCGCGCCGGCAACAATCGTGTCTACACCCTGCGCGACCGGGCGCGGATGATCCTCATTCTCAGGGGCAAGAAGCTTGGCTTTTCGCTGCGTGAAATCCGCGAATACCTTGACCTTTACGACGTCGACCCAACTCGGGCGAGACAGCTGCGCGCACTCTTGAAAGCGGTGAACAGCAGAATCCTGCAGCTGGAGGACCAGCGTATCGCGCTCGACCAGACATTGGCCGATTTACGCGAGGTGAAGTCGCAGACCGCAACTGCGTTGGAAGCGCTGGAAGGCATCCGGCGCGCAACAGGCTGAATACTGGAGTATTGAAATCATGAAGAATGTCGTCATCGCGGGCTATGCCCGCTCCCCGTTCACTCTCGCGAACAAAGGTGCGCTGGTCCGGGTTCGCCCCGATGACATGGCCGCGCAAGTGGTGCGCGCTCTGATCGAGCGCACCAAGGTGCGGCCCGAAGACATCGAGGATCTCATCATGGGATGCGCCTTCCCGGAAGGCGAACAAGGCTTCAACATCGGCCGGCTCGTGGCGCTGCTGGCGGATCTGCCGCAATCCGTCGCCGGCATGACCGTGAACCGCTTCTGCGGCTCGTCGATGCAATCGGTGCACATCGCCGCGGGTCAAATCCAACTCGGCGCGGGCGAGGTATTCATCGCCGCCGGCGTCGAATCCATGTCGCGCGTCCCCATGTCCGGTTTCAACCCCCTGCCCAATCCCGCACTGCAAGCCAAGACCGCGGCCTACATCAGCATGGGCGACACCGCCGAAAACGTGGCCGGCAAATGGCATCTCAGCCGCACGGAGCAGGAAGCCTTTGCCGTGCGCAGCCAGCAACGAGCCGCCGCGGCGGCTGCGGCCGGCAATTTCGCGGCTGAAATCGTGCCCATCACGAGCAAGAGCGGCACGGTGGACCGCGACGGGTGTCTTCGGCCGGATACCTCCGCGGCCGGACTCGCACAACTCAAACCCGCCTTCTCCAAGGAAGGCACCGTAACCGCCGGCACGTCATCGCCCCTGACCGACGGCGCATCGGCGATACTGGTCTGCAGTGAGGACTATGCGGATCGGCACGGCCTCACGCCGCTCGCACGCATTCGCAGCGTTGCGGTTGCCGGATGCGCGCCGGAAATCATGGGTATCGGGCCCGTGGCAGCTACGCGCAAAGCGCTCAAGCGCGCCAACCTCGAGATCTCCGCCATCGATGTGGTCGAACTCAACGAGGCATTCGCGAGCCAGGCGCTCGCCTGCGCGCACGACCTCGGCATCAAGGACGAAACGCTCAATATCGACGGCGGTGCGATCGCACTCGGGCACCCGCTCGGCGCCACCGGCGCGCGCATCGTCGGCAAGGCGGCGAGCCTGCTGCAACGCATCGGCGGCCGCTACGCGCTGGCCACCCAATGCATCGGCGGCGGCCAGGGCATCGCCACCATTCTCGAACGGATCTGAAGGGAGCCGCACTCATGCAAGCCATACGCAAAGCGGCCGTCGTCGGTGCGGGTGTGATGGGCGCGGGCATCGCGGCGCAGTTCGCCAATGCCGGCGTGCCGGTACTGCTGCTCGACATCGTTCCCGAGGGCGCCGCCAACCGCAATCTGCTCGCGGAAAACGCCATCGCCAAAATGCTCGAGACCGAGCCTGCGCCGTTCATGTCGCCGCGTGCGGCCAAGCTGGTGACCCCCGGCAATATCGACGACCATTTGGCGCAGGTGGCCGATTGCGATTGGATCGTCGAGGCGGTGGTCGAGCGCATCGATGTAAAACAGGCGCTGTACCGCAAACTCGATGCGGTGCGCCGCCCGGGCACGGCCGTCTCCTCGAACACGTCGACCATTCCGCTGCACGTGCTGACGAAGGGTTTGAGCGACGCTTTCGCGCGCGATTTCCTCATCACCCATTTCTTCAATCCACCGCGCTACATGCGGCTGCTCGAGATCGTCACCGGTGAGCACACCGATCGAGAGCTCGCCGAGACGGTGATGGGCTTTGCCGATCGAGTGCTGGGCAAGAGCATCGTGCGTTGCAAGGACAGCCCCGGCTTCATCGCGAACCGGCTGGGCGTTTATTGGTTGCAGGTGGGCGTGAACGAAGCCATCGATGCCAAGCTCAGCGTCGAGGACGCCGACGCAGCTTTCAGCAAGCCGTTGGGCATCCCCAAGACCGGCGTATTCGGCCTGATCGATCTGGTCGGACTCGACCTCATGCCGCACATCAATGCGAGTCTCGCCCAGGCATTGCCGCCGGGCGACGCCTTTCACGCCGCGCATCGCGATCTGCCGCTGATAAGAAAAATGATCGCCGAAGGCCATACCGGCCGCAAGGGCAAGGGCGGTTTCTACCGATTGAATCGCACCGCAGGCGGCAAGGCGAAGGAAGCGATCGATCTGCTGAGCGGAACTCATCGGCCGCAGAACAAGCGCGAACTCCCGGAACTCGCGATCGCCTCCAAGGATCTGCGCAAGTTCCTTTCCGGCACCGGCGCGCTTGCGCGGTATACCTGGCGCGTCCTCGGCCAAACCTTGTCCTATGCGGCATCGCTCGTTCCCGAAGCCGCGGAGGACATCGCCGCGATCGACGAGGCCATGCGGCTTGGCTACAACTGGCGTTGGGGACCGTTCGAACTGATCGACCGTCTCGGCACCGGCTGGCTGGCCGGCAAACTGACGGCAGAGGGACTGCCGGTCCCTGCGCTGCTGCGCGCGGCGGGAGATCGCAGCTTCTACCGTATCGAAGGCGGCCGGCGGCAATCTCTCGGCACCGACGGCAACTATCACGACATCCAACTCGCTCCCGGCGTCTTGCTGCTCGAGGACATCAAACGCACCGCCAAGCCCGTTCTCGAGAACGGATCCGCCAGCGTCTGGGACTTAGGCGACGGTGTGCTGTGCTTCGAGTTCACCGGCAAGAGCAATTCGCTCGATGACCAGGTGATCGCTCTGCTCGGCAAGACCATCGGCGTGGTGCAGGAAAAATACCGCGCGCTGGTGATCTATAACGAAGGCCAAAACTTCTCGGTGGGCGCCAACTTAGGGTTGGCCTTGTTTGCCGCCAACATCGCGGCCTGGAGCGACATCGAGAAGCTGCTGGCGGCCGGGCAGCAAACCTACAAGGCCTTGAAATACGCGCCATTTCCCGTGGTCGGCG
>PLAH01000078.1 GCA_003134045.1 Gammaproteobacteria bacterium | reverse complement strand
CTCCCGATGAAGACCTCGAAGGCCCCGCGGCCTATCCCGACTGGCTGGAGAGCAGCAGCCCGGCATGGGCGGTCCATCAGATCGAGGAATTGCTGGATAACGACTTGGACGGCGCGCAATTGCGGGCCGAAGTACTCGACATTGTCGGCGGCGCTCGCCTGAGTCAACCCCGACGGCGTTCGATAGATCAGCAGCTGCGCAAATTGCCAACAATCGATTGGGACGCCGGGAGCATTTATGAAGATGCGGATTCAGCTGATCATTGAGAACGAATCGGGACTCTCTACGACCGCAGAGATCGCTGCTATCGAGCGTGCAGACACTGACGACCTGATTGGCATCAGCCTGGAGGAAGCGAAGACCATGACAGGGGGTGTGCAGCGCGCCTTGGTGGAAAGCCAAGCCGGCGAAGCGATTCATCGTGCTTCGACCTGCCCGGACTGTCAGGTGCCGCTGCGACGAAACGGCTCGCACCGAATGTGTTATCGGACGCCATTCGGTCGACTGGAACTGAATAGCCCTCGATTTTATTGTTGTCGCTGCCAGACGAACGCTCGACGGAGTTTCAGCCCGCTGGCTCTGTGGCTCGGCAGCCACGCGAGTCCAGAATTGCAATATCTCGAGGCGCAGTTCGCGGCCCAATTGTCGTACGGAGTATCTTCCCGGATCCTGAGTGCCGTGCTGCCATTGCAGCACGCGACGAGCATCACGACATGGAAGCGACACGTGGCACGAGTCGGCGGACGCCTCGATGAGGATGCCCACCACCGCCTCTCCAGCAAACCGGTGCTGAATCAATTTGGCCTGCCGACGCGAAATCCGCTGCGCGCAGTCGGCATTGACGGGGGTTACGTCAAAGCGTCCGATGCACCGTCCCGACAAGAGGGCTGGTTTGAGGTCATGGTGGGGAAGAGCCTGCCGCGAACCGGGAACGGCCAAGTGTTCGCATTCGTCCATCGATTGGAACCGAAACCGAATGAGCGGATGGAACGATTCCTGGCCGAACAAGGCGTATTCCCCGCACAACCGACGACGTTTCTCTCCGACGGCGGCGAGACGGTACGCCAAGCGCAAGGTGAATTCCGGGAATTTGGTGAACCCATCCTCGACTGGTTCCACGTAGCGATGCGCACGACTCAGCTATCGCAAACCATCAAGGGCTTGGCAGCCGATTCCCCGATCGAGGGCGACTCAGCAAATCGTATAGACGAGCTTCTCAGAGAGTTAAACCGAGCGAAGGCCTACCTATGGCATGGCAGTCCGCATCGGGCGCTGCGCACGCTCGAGGTCTTGACTTGGGATATCGGGACTGAAACGTCGCGCGCAACCGCCCTGCAGGATAAACTAGACGAATTCATGAACTATATAATCGCGAACCTAGCGGCGATCCCGAATTACGCCGATCGTCACCGGCACGGCGAGCCGATCGCGACCGGCTTTGTCGAGTCTGCCGTCAACCAGGTCGTCAGCAAGCGCCTCGTCAAGAAGCAACAAATGCGATGGACGATGGCCGGTGCACATCGGCTGCTCCAGGTGCGAACTCGCGTGCTCAATCAACAGCTACGCGATGACTTCGAACGCTGGCATCCGGAACTTCGGGCCACTGCCGAACCGGTTCGCCTCGCCGCGTAGCACCCGGATTGGACCACTCTCCACCAGCAGGGTTTCAAGCGCCTTTACACGCAGTGCCGGATCTGATGGAACATCCTGATGATCGTGTTCATGGTGGTCGCTCGCATGAATGAGCTTTGGGGTTACCGTCACGCCGGCGGCAGTGAGCGCCGTACTCAATAAATCCCTGCGGGTCGTAGTCACGTTTCCTCCTGAAGCGTTGCCCCGCCCAGCATACACACTGGCGGGCGGTGTATTACGCGATCTTCTTGCCACGGGCGCGACGCGCCACAAGCATGCGGCGGACGGACGACCGGCTGATCCCAAATTTTGATGCTATCTGACGCTTGCTGGTACCGCTAGCAAACAAGGAACTGATTTCCTGAGCATGCTGCGTGACGGTCGCTGGCCTGCCATGGGGCCGCCCTTCCTTCCGAGCCTGTGCGATGCCGGCCTTGACACGGTCACGAAGAATGTCGCGCTCGAATTCGGCGAAAACGGCAAGCATACCTGCCAAGGCGCGGCCACCCGGGGTCGTCATGTCGAGCGCCTCGGTAAGCGAGACGAACCCGACACCGACGGCATAGAGCTCCTGCAGGGTGCCGATCAGGTCGAGTAACGAGCGCCCCCAGCGATCAAGTCGCCAGACGACAATCGCGTCCACGTCCCGTCGGCGGGCCGCACAGAGCAGCTCCTCGCGTTTGGGTCTCGTTTTGGCGCCGGATCCGACTTCTTTCTCTTCGATCGCCACCTTCCAACCCCGGCGCTTGGCATAGGCGCGCATGGCCGAGAGCTGCATTGGCAGGGTCTGCTGATCATGGGTCGAGACCCGAGCATAGAGCGCGACCCTAAACGGAGTCGCGGCACCACTCTTTCTGGCTATGGCCAAAAACCCTCCCAAATCGTCTGCTCATGTCATTTTCAGAAGACGATTT
>PLAH01000074.1 GCA_003134045.1 Gammaproteobacteria bacterium | reverse complement strand
ATGTTCTTCGGCGGCCTTTGGTGGACCGTTCGCAAGGGCGTTCCGTCCCAACGGCCGGTGCTGTGGTTTTTCGGCAGCCTGCTGCTGCGGATGAGCATTACCCTGGCGGGATTCTTTCTCGTCGGACGGGGGAGCTGGGATCGGTGGCTGGCGTGCCTTCTTGGCTTTGTCGTGGCGCGGTTCATCGTGCAGCTAACCCTGCCCTCGGAGAACGCCTGTGCGCCTTAGCCCCGATGAGATGATCTTCTGGCAGCACGGGTGGATCAAGCTCAACGGCACGATCGTCTTTACCTGGGGGCTGATGTTCGTGCTCGCGGTCGGTTCGAAGCTCGTCACCCGCGGGCTGTCGACCGAACTGACACGATCCCGTTGGCAGAACCTGCTCGAAATCGTGGTTACCGGCATCGAGAAGCAAATTGCCGATGTCGGCCTGCGCGAGCCCGCAAGGTATATCGGTTTTCTGGGTACGCTGTTTCTGTTCATTGCGCTAGCGAGCCTCTGTACGGTCATTCCGGGCTACGAGCCGCCGACCGGATCGCTCTCCACGACCGCGGCGCTTGCGCTGTGCGTGATGGCCGCGGTCCCGCTGTTCGGCATCGAAGCGGAGGGTCTGGGGGGTTATCTCAAGTCCTACGTGGAGCCGACGGTCATCATGCTGCCGTTCAACATCATCAGCGAGCTTTCACGCACGCTGGCCCTAGCAGTGCGTTTGTTTGGAAACATGATGAGTGGGACGATGATTCTCGCGATATTGCTGACCATTACCCCCTTTATCTTCCCGATCGCCATGAATGCGCTGGGCCTGCTCACCGGTATGGTGCAGGCCTACATCTTCAGCATTTTGGCGGCCGTTTACATTGCGGCGGCGACACGCGGCCGCAAGGCGAAGTCTGCACCGATCCAAGGCAACAGCGCATGAACAATGCCAGCGACAGGAGATACTTATGGATAGCATGACGGTCATTGCCATCGCCTCAATCGTCACGGCCGGTCTGACGATTGCATTGGGAAGCATAGGGCCGGCGCTCGGCGAGGGGCGCGCGGTCGCCACGGCATTGAGTTCGTTGGCGCAGCAGCCGGATGCCGCAACGACGATCACTCGCACCTTGTTCGTCGGACTGGCGATGATCGAATCCATCGCGATCTACTGTTTCGTGGTTTCAATGATTTTGCTGTTCGCGAATCCGTTCTGGAATCATGTCATCGCGCAAACCGCGGGCAAATGATTCATGCTCATCGATTGGTTCACTGTCGGTGCGCAGGCACTCAACTTCATCATCCTCGTTTGGCTGCTGAAGCGATTTCTGTACCAGCCGATTCTCAACGCCGTCGACGCGCGCGAGAAGAAAGTTGCTGCGGAACTGGCGGATGCGGACTCCAAGAAGGCTGAGGCGAAACGCGAGCGCGACGAGTTCCAGCGGAAGAACGATGAGTTCGAGCAGCATCGCACAGCGCTCTTCGCCAAGGCGACGGAAGAGGCGAGAGCGGAGGGCCAGCGCCTCCGGGAGGAGGCGCGAAAGGCAGCCGAGTTGGAGACCGCCAAACGGCAGGAAGGGCTGCGAAATGAGGCCAACAACCTCAACCGGGCCTTGAGTCAACGCACGCAGAAGGAAGTCTTTGCCATTGCGCGCAAGGCACTGACAGATCTTGCCGCGGCAAGCTTGGAAGAGCGCATGAGTGACGTGTTCTGCCGGCGCCTGCGCCTGCTGGATGTGAAGACCAAGGAAAACCTCGGTTCCGCGCTCAAGGCAGGCTCCGCGCCCGCAATTTTGCGCAGTGCATTCGATTTGGCGCCGGCGCAGCGCGCGGCGTTGCAGCAGGCGCTCAACGAAACCTTCTCCGCGGAAGTCCGTGTCCGGTTCGAAACGGCGCCGGATCTGGTTGCCGGGATTGAGCTCACGACGAATGGGCACAAGGTGGCTTGGAGTATCGCGGATTACCTTGCCTCTCTCGAAGAGGGTGTGGGTGAGCTTCTGAAAGCGAAGGATGTACCGGAACAAAAAGTCAAATGACGCACCTATGAGCCTTGAACCGGCAGGCTTACAGACGATGTTTGACAGCATATTTGCTGGAATGGCCGGCGCGCGGGAGGCGTTCACGCCAGAACTTACGCCGCGGGAGGTGGGCACGATCACCAGCATCGCAACCGGCATCGCCAAAGTGACGGGCCTTCCATCGGTGGGATTTGAGGAGTTGGTGGCATTTCCCGGCGATCTGCTCGGCATGGCGTTCAATGTGGACGAGGGGGAAATTGGTGTCGTGCTCCTCGGCGAATATTGGCACCTGAATGCCGGCGACGAGGTCCGGCGCACCGGCCGGGTCATGGATGTGGCGGTGGGCGAGGGATTGTTGGGACGCGTCATCGACCCGCTGGGCCGGCCACTCGATAGCAACGGACCCGTGGCCAGCGACGCCCGGCTGCCGATCGAGCGGCCTGCGCCGCCCATCATGGATCGTTCGCCGGTCACCGTCCCTCTTCAGACCGGACTGAAGGTGATTGACGCACTCATCCCCGTGGGGCGCGGTCAACGCGAGCTGATTCTTGGCGATCGTCAAACTGGGAAGACGGCCATTGCGATCGACACCATCCTCAATCAGCGTGACCAGAAAGTCCTGTGCGTTTACTGCGCCATTGGGCAGCGCGCCGCCGCCGTCGCGAAAACCGTCGCTACCTTGCGGGAAAAGGGCGCACTGGCTTACACCGTACTCGTCGTGACCGAGGGCAACGACCCGCCGGGTCTGACGTTCATTGCCCCCTACGCGGCCACCAGCATCGCGGAGCATTTCATGGCGCAAGGACGCGACGTGCTGGTCGTCTATGATGACCTTACCCATCACGCGCGCGCCTATCGCGAGCTGTCTCTTCTGCTGCGGCGGCCGCCCGGGCGTGAGGCGTTTCCGGGTGATATCTTCTATATTCATGCACGGCTGCTCGAACGGTCGACGCACTTGCGCAAGGAACTGGGTGGGGGCTCTCTCACGGCGCTGCCGATCATCGAAACGGAGGCGCAAAATATTTCCGCGTACATTCCGACGAACCTGATTTCCATCACGGACGGCCAGATCTATCTCTCGCCATCGTTGTTTGAGTTGGGCGTGCTGCCCGCAGTCGATGTCGGCATGTCGGTTTCACGTGTCGGCGGCAAGGCGCAACGGGCCGCCTACCGGGCCGTCGCAGGCGCTCTCAAGCTGGACTACGCACAATTCGAGGAACTGGAGACCTTTGCACGGTTCGGGGCGCGGTTGGACGAAGGCACCCGCAAGGTCATCGAGCATGGGCGGCGCATCCGTGCCTGTCTCAAACAGGCGGAATGCTCGCCCGTGTCCGCACGGGCCCAAATCGCGGTATTGCTGACGTTGACGGCGGGGCTCTTCGACGGGGTGCCACTCGACCAAATGCCGATCGCGGAGCACGCTGTCCAAGAAGCGGCAGCAAAGATCCCGGCGGACGTGTGCGCGCGATTCGAGCTCGCCGATAAATTGAGCGATGCGGATCGAAGCACCATCGTGGAGATCGCCCGCCAGGCGCTCCTGCCGTTCCAACCAAAGCCGGAGGCCAAAGCCGGGCCGGCGCCGGACCCTTCAGGAAAGCCGTGAGTGATACCACCGAGAGCTTGAGCCGACAGATCAGTGGGGCCGGTGATCTTCAGTCCGTCGTACGCACGATGAAGGCATTGGCGGCATCGAGCATCGGTCAATACGAGCAATCGGTACGCGCATTGACCGACTACTATCGGACCGTGGAGCTCGCGTTGAGGGTGTGCTTTCGGGAATACGGACCGATACCATCGAGAGTGCATCGAAAGACGCGAATCAATCCGGGTGTGATAGACGCCATTGTCTTTGGCTCCGATCAAGGACTGGTGGGGCAGTTCAACGATGTCGTGGCGGATTATGCGGTCAAGACCCTGGGTGATCTGCCCGGCAAATGTCGCGTCTGGGCGGTCGGCGAACGCGTCCAAGCGCGTCTCGTCGACGCAGGCCAGGAGTTAGCCGGACTCTTTCCGGTGCCGAACTCCGTCCAGGCCATCACGGCGCTGGTCGGCCAGATCCTCGTCGAAGTGGAAGCGCATCGGGGCAACGGTGAGGATGCACCCCTCTGGGTGTTCCGCAACCGCCCTTTGGCTCGATCGCTCTTCGAGCCCGTTGGCGAGCGTTTGTTGCCGCTCGAGGAGCAGTGGCAACGAGACCGAGCAAAAATGAAGTGGCCGACCGTCAACCTGCCGCAGGTCATGGGTGACGCCCTCCTGGTACTGCGCGCTGTCATCCGCGAATACCTCTTCATATCGCTCTTCCGCGCATGCGCCGAATCGCTGGCGAGCGAGAACGCGAGCCGCCTCGCTGCCATGGAGCGTGCCGAGAAGAACATCGATGAACTGCTGGAGCAACTACACCGCAGTTTTCACCAGTTGCGCCAGAGTGGAATCGACGAAGAGCTCTTCGATGTGATCTCGGGATTCGAAGCGCTGGGAGGGGCGACGGAACGCACATCCGGCGGATTGAAATAACACGGCTCCAGTGACTTTGGGGTGGGACAGGGAGGAGAATCGTGCTTAGTTCGAAGATATGGCGAGGAAACGGCAGGAGGGGTCAATTTTGCCCTGTTCAGCCGTCACGCGAGCCGCGTTCGCCTGGAGTTGTTCGACCATCCCGAACACACTGTGCCGGCGCGAGTGATACGGCATTTGAATTGCCGCCTCTGCCGCAAGGGTGGCGCTGGTATCCGGCAGTCGATGCATCTGGCTTGACGTCCCAAGACTCGTTCGACGCAGGGGCGGAAGCGCTTGTGGATCATTCACAGGCTTATCGCTTGCAACATCGCTCCAGCGCCATACTTCTGGCACGAGGGCAGGAATCTGCATCGGGGAAGGCCGCCATGAGCCCAAGGGCTTGCCGACTACTTCCTGACTTAGTCTCCCATTCCAAACATCTGGCTTATCGATGAAGAAAGCGACCGGAATTACCTGCATATTTGTGGATGTCGGTGGCGTCCTGCTCACCGATGGGTGGGATCATCATGCGCGCAAGCGGGCGGCGAGGTCGTTTAAGATGAACTGGGCCGAGATGGAGGAGCGGCATCTCCTAATGTTCGAGACCTACGAGGAGGGCAAGCTCACGCTGGAAGAATATCTGGATCGGGCGGTCTTCTACCAAAAGCGAGCGTTCACGCGTGCGCAGTTTCGGCGTTTCATGTTCCAGCAATCCAGGCCGTACCCTGAGATGATCGAAATGGTGGCCCAGCTCAAAGCGCGGCACGGGCTGAGGATCGGCGTGGTCAACAACGAAGCGCGCGAACTGAACGCGTATCGGATTCGCACGTTCAAGCTGGGCAGCTTTGTGGATTTCTTTGTTTCCTCCTGCTCTGTCCACGTCCGTAAGCCCGATGCGGAGATCTTTCGGCTGGCGCTCGATATTGCCCACGTGCAGGCTCGGCAGGTCGTTTACATCGAAAACACTCCCATGTTCGCGCAGGTCGCGGAAGGTTTGGGCATTCGAAGCGTTCTTCACACGAGTTGCGAAACTACACGCGCAAAGCTCTCGGCATTCGGACTAGCCAGCGAGTAATCAGCATCGATTGCATACTGGCATGGCGCGGATACCTGCGCACGATTTGTCGCGTGGGCGGCTCGACCAAGGCGGCTGTCCATGGCAGCGAATTAGCCCTGCATCCTGTCGATTAATGGTGACTCGTCGAGCATCAAGTTCTCGCTGTACCAGACAGGAGAGCCGCTGGAGCGAAGACTCCATGGAAATATGGAGCGCATCGGGCGGACTCGGTCGAGCCTGACCTTCGACGAGTCGATCGAAAGATCGCCGGACAGTCACAGAGTGGCGGCCGCTCACTTCGTAGAGCCTAAGCCGTGGACGATTCGCTCTGCGTCTTCTCGTTATTCCTTGGCAATCTCAGATTTCATCTGATTGTATACTTCGCGGTTTATCTCGCCCTTCGCATACCGCGCGTCGAGAATATCGAATGCCTCCTTGCGTGGCGGCTTGTCGAATTTCTGGTGAGCCCGATACGTATAGCCCCAGTTTCCAAGGCTCGAAAACAGCAGAAACACAAAACCGAACCAAAGAAACCAGCCCCAACCGAAATACCAGTCGTTCCAATAAGCATGAGCCATTGATGATTCTCCTTATTGCTCTTCACACTTTCAGGTTATTGACCAAAGACTCGGTCAACGACAGCGCAGCCCATGCCGCGAGTTGAGGGCCTTTTACATTGGTGCCTACGGGCGTCACCTCTGCTGCCGTCTAAATCAATGTTGGAGCGTGCACTCGCCCGGAGAATTCCTCTGTACGCTGTCGAACAGACAGCACGAGGTTTAAGTCGGTAGATAAGGAAATCGAAGGGAAGACCGCGTCCGCATTGCACATTGCCGCAGGCCGAATCGGCATCGGAGGGCAGCACTGCCGCTCGGCTCTCGCTGGCGCATTCACGGGAGACATCGGCGCGGAGATGCATGGGGTATCCGGCATTGCCTTGAGATGCGTTTTGGCGCGGAAGGGCGAACGGTTCGCATCCTCTATGGCGGGTCGGTCATACCCTCCAACCCGCGCGAGATCGTGGACCTTGGAGCATACGATTTGAATCCCGCAGACGACTGCCCAGACTTCATCGTCCCGTTGGGCGGCGTCCCCGCCATCGACGCCGCTTGGCAGTAGTGCAGACGCTCGAACATCAGGAAGCTTAACTCATGAAAACCGATTCCCTCACGCCCGAACTGCTTCACAAGATGAACGCCTATTGGCGCGCCGCCAACTATCTGTCGGTCGGACAGATTTATCTCTATGACAATCCGCTGCTGAAGCGGCCGCTGCGGCTATCTGACGTCAAACCGCTGGTGGTCGGACATTGGGGCACGACCCCGGGTCAGAACTTCATCTATGTACATTTGAACCGGGTCATCAAGCAGCATGACCTGGACATGTTCTACATCGCAGGTCCGGGTCACGGCGGTCCGGCCATCGTGGGCAACGTTTACCTCGAGGGCACCTGGAGTGAGGTTTATCCGGACGTCACCCGGGACGAAGCCGGACTGAAAAAGCTGTTCAAGCAGTTCTCCTTTCCGGGCGGCATCTCCAGCCATGTCGCGCCGACGACTCCGGGGTCGATTCACGAGGGCGGTGAGCTCGGGTACTCGCTCAGCCATGCCTTCGGAGCGGCATTCGACAATCCTGGCCTGGTCGTCGCCTGCGTCGTTGGTGATGGGGAAGCGGAAACGGGCCCCTTGGCGACCGCATGGCAGTCCAACAAGTTGCTGAATCCGATCAGCGACGGCGCGGTGCTGCCGATCCTGCANNGTCGCCTGCGTCATCGGCGACGGAGAGGCCGAAACGGGCCCCCTGGCGACCGCCTGGCACTCCAACAAGTTCCTCAACCCGGTCACCGACGGGGCAGTGCTGCCGATCCTGCACTTGAACGGCTACAAAATCAGTAACCCCACCGTACTGGCGCGCATCGAACATGAGGAACTGGAGCAATTCATCCGCGGCTGTGGCTGGACACCTTACTTCGTGGAAGGCGACGAGCCGCAAGCGATGCATCAGCTGATGGCGGCCACCTTGGATGCGGCCATCGAGGAGATCCGGCGCATCCAAGGTAACGCGCGCGCTCACGGCGACACCACTCGGCCGCGCTGGCCCATGATCGTTCTGCGCTCACCCAAGGGCTGGACAGGACCGAAAGTCGTCGACGGTCTGCAGGTGGAGGGCACGTTCCGAGCACACCAGGTGCCGCTGCTGGTGGATTCCGAGCATCCCGATCATGTGACATTGCTGGAAAGTTGGATGAAGAGTTACAAGGCAG
>PLAH01000154.1 GCA_003134045.1 Gammaproteobacteria bacterium | reverse complement strand
CAACGCGCCGGCGGCCGCTGCGCCGCCTTGGACTTACGATGTGCGCCAGCTGGATGTGCGCGATGCCAGCATCTCGAGCGAGGACCGTGGCGTGCATCCGGCGGTGAAGGTGACGTTCGCGCCCTTCTCGCTGCGGGTCGACGGGGTCAGCCAGGATCTGACCAAGCCGGTGACCGTGGCGCTCGACACGCGCATCAACGAGAAGGGATCGCTGACGGTGAACGGCGAAGTCACGCCGCAGCCGCTGGTGGCGAACGTGAGCCTCAAGCTTGCGGATGTCGACCTGGGGACGATTCAGCCCTACATCGCGCAGCACACCGCCATGACACTGGAGGGCGGCACGCTGGGGGCGGACGCGAAGCTGAACTACGGGGCGCAGAACTCCATGCCCGCCCTGCAATTCGCGGGAAATATCAACATTCAGAAGCTGCATACCGTCGACAACGCCCTCAAGGACGATTTCGTCAACTGGGACCGGTTGGATGTCCTGGGCCTGAAGTACAGCCAAGGTCCGGATCGGCTCGACATCGACCAGGTGGTGGCGCGCAAGCTGTACGCGCGGGTCATCATCGAGTCCGACGAGAGCCTGAACGTCAAGCGCGTGCTGCAGATTCCGCCTGCCGCACCGAGCGGGGCCACCGCCGCGACATCGATGCCGACCTCCGCAGCGGCCGTATCGCCGCCGGCCGCTGCCGCGCCGCCGGTCGCGATTGCCACGCCTGCGGTCAAGACCTCCGGGAGCCGCCGGTCCGCGGCCAACGGCAAGCATCGATCGGCATCGACCCAGGCCATGGCGGCCGACAACGCGAAGCAGGGCATGCCGATGTCGATCAAGAAGATCGTCGTACAAGCCAGCCAGGCGAATTTCACCGATCTGTCCGTGACGCCGAATTTCTCCGCCGGGATCCAGAGTCTGGAAGGGACGGTGGTCGGTCTTTCGTCCGCTCCCCGCTCGCGCGCCAAAGTCGACTTGCACGGTGCCGTCGATAGGTTCTCGCCGGTATCGATCAGCGGCGAGGTCAATGTGCTGGGGCCGCTCTACACCGACCTGACATTAAGTTTCCGCAATATCTCGCTCGCGGTATTCAACCCGTATTCGGGGAAATTCGCCGGCTACAACATCACCAAGGGCAAGCTCACGACGGAACTGCACTACCTGGTCGACGGCCGCAAACTCGATGCGCAGCATCACGTCGTGATCGAACAGCTGGAATTCGGCGACAAGACGGCGAGCAAGGATGCGGTGTCGCTGCCCATCAAGTTGGCGGTCGCCCTGCTCAAGGACCGCAACGGCGTCATCGATCTGGATATCCCGGTCTTAGGTTCGCTCGACGATCCGCAGTTCAGGCTGGCTCCGATCATCTGGAAAGTGTTCGTGAACATCCTGGAGAAGGCGGTGACGGCGCCGTTCGCCTTGCTGGGTTCGCTGTTCGGCGGCGGGCCGGATATCCAGTACGTCGATTTCCGGCCCGGTGTCGGCACGCTGGACGGCCCCGCGGCCGACAAGCTCAAAGCGGTCGCGACGGCCCTGATCGAACGGCCCCAGCTCAAGATCGATGTGCCGACTGGCGTGGTGCCGGACGTCGACCGTCCGGCGCTGGTCGAGGCCGCATTCGCGGCCGAACTCAGCGCCGCGCGAGCATCCAAAGGCGGTCCCAAGAAGGCCGATCAGCTCGACGCTGCGACCCAGCTCGAACTGCTCGGTCAGGTCTACGCGAAGGACTTCGGCGCCGAACCCAAATACCCCGAGGCGGTGACCGGATTCAAGTCCAAACCCGACATCACGGCGGCGAAGCTCGATTTCCTGGGCAAAGCCATCCGCGGGCACATCGCGATCGGAGACGGCGAGCTCACGACCCTCGGCCAGCAACGCGCCATGGCCCTGCAGCAGGCACTCCTTGCCGATCCGCAGATCGTCGCCGAGCGCGTGTTCCTGGTGGTCAACGACAAGGCGACGGCGAAGGACGGCATGGTCAGGCTCGAGCTGACGCTCGAGTGAGGCGGCGGTGCGCCGCGCCTCAAAGTAATGCATCCGGCGCACGGCGCGCGCCTGTACGGTGCAAATCCGGGGCGCCGCGAGCCGGCCCATATCCCGTAACCTGCTGATCGCGTTACAGTCTGGATCCGTGGCACAGCCGATGCTTCATGCGCGGCCAGCATCACGCATAACCGCGCAACGAAGGACCTTCGATGAAACTCATCACGGCGATTATCAAACCGTTCAAGCTGGACGATGTGCGCAACGCGATCAGCGAGGTCGGTGTTCAGGGCGTTACCGTGACGGAGGTGCGCGGTTTCGGACGGCAGCGGGGCCATACCGAAATCTACCGGGGTGCCGAATATGCCGTCGAGTTCGTTCCCAAGACAAAAATAGAGATTGCGGTAGATAATTCATTGGTCGACCTGGTGGTCGAAGCGATCATGAGGACCGCTCAGACGGGAAAAGTCGGCGACGGCAAGATCTTCGTTTTCGACCTGACGCAGGTCGTTCGCATTCGGACGGGGGAACGGGATGCGAGCGCCATTTAAATTAGATATCAAAGGGGATTTGCACTGATGAGCATATTGTCTCGACTGGTTTTCATCTGCGTGCTGGCCTTCGGCGGATTGGCGGCATGGGCCGACGACGCTCCCGCGAGCGCGGCCGACGCGGCACCGGCGAGCGCAGCCGCAGCCGCACCCGCGGCCACCCCCGCGGCCACCGCACCCTTTCTCGTGGATGCGGACAAGATCAGTTCGGGCGACACGGCGTGGATGCTGACGTCGACCGCCTTGGTTCTAATGATGTGCATACCCGGACTCGCCCTGTTCTACGGCGGCATGGTGCGTAAGAAAAACGTGCTGGCAACGCTCATGCAAAGCTTCGCCTGTTGCTGCCTCGTCACGCTCTTGTGGTGGGTGATCGGATACTCGTGGGCGTTCACACCGGGCAATGGCTTCATCGGCGGCACTTCCCGCGCGCTGTTCGGCGGCATGACCTACATTCACGGCGATACGGTCAACAAGCTCACCGTGTCGCACCTGGCGCCGACGATTCCGGAAACCGTCTACGCGATGTTTCAGATGACGTTCGCGATCATCACGCCGGCGCTGATCGCGGGCGCGTTCGCCGATCGCATGAAATTCTCGGCCATGCTGGTGTTCCTTGGCGCCTGGTCGCTGCTGGTGTATTCGCCCATCGCGCACATGGTGTGGGAGCCCACGGGCTGGCTGAACGCCGGCGGTGTGCTCGACTACGCCGGCGGGACGGTGGTGCACATCAACGCGGG